>CAZTPH010000049.1:0-9192 GCA_964614705.1 uncultured Coxiellaceae bacterium | reverse complement strand
AGAAAAAACAATATGCGGGTTATTTTTTGCTTGCTAAAAACCAAATTTTCTATCTTATTCAACATAACTGCCCCCATAGCATTGAGTTTTAATCTTCACCCAACAAACAATATTTTTTGAATATTTCATGTAATCTATAAGAACAATTATAGCATATTAATATGGTCTAAGTATTGACAAATCAAAAATACAAATTACTTAAAATTCTAAATTGTGCATGGGGAGTTTTGTGGGGATGGGTGCAACATTACTACGCATTATGCAGCAAATGTAGTGGTCGTCCCGCGTTAAAAATACATTTAAATCAAACAGTTATTAAATAAACCCATACTTAACAGTCCTCTGCTCTACCAACTAAGTTTCTGACCAAACCTGCAACAGTTATGGATTATGTCGTAACTGCTCAATTTGCCCGGGAATTTTGTGTGAAGTTATCCATAACTTCATACCCTCAAGTCCTTTGGACTTTTCGGGCCTAAAAACGCTAAGGCGTTTTTATTCCAAATTCGGCTATCCTGCCGAATTTGTGTGGGAGCTATCCACACAACCAAATAATCATTTATTGAAAAGCATTTGGTAAAACCACTGCCTCCATCATTTTCCGCCAATCGGCAGCTGATTCCACAGAAACTAATCTACGTTTCCCAACTCTCATTAGCCTTGGACCCTTGCCTTCGTTTAACAGTAGATAAAATTTTGCTCTTGAAATATTGTGTGCTTCACAAAATTGTTGTATCGAATAAGTTTGCTTGTTAGTCATAATATTAATCCTGTTTGCCGTAATAATTTTTAACCGACAAAAATATTGTAGCTTAAAAGTCTGTAAAGTGTCCTTGACAAATTATTTGTTTGAAAAAGAATTGATCACACTTGATAGAAACTGTATTTTACTGATTTTAATCAGTATTTTCCAACATAACATGATAACTAAGTAGAGTTCTTAAAAATAAAATCGGATGAAAAAACATCATATTTTTTTAATTAAAATTTTAACTGTAGCTAACACGTACTTTCTTCAACTTCTTGATTTTATAAGCTTCATCAGCAACGAACTGAGGCAAGTTTTCTCGTAATGTATTAGCTACGAAAGATGGCATTAAATGAGCATAATGTTTGCTAGTAACCCGGGTATCTGAATGTCCTAATAATTCAGCAATAACCTGTAAAGGCACACCACGAGAAGCCAATAAACTACCATAAGTATGGCGCAATATATGAAAAGAAATAGTTGGCTCAATACCCACTTTCTTGCAAGCATCCTTAAGCCTTCTACTCTGGTGTGATGCACTCCACTCAGCACCATCATTACGCATAAAAATTAGATTACCCCTCTGAACGCCAAACGTTATACTATCAAAAAAAACCACACCTTCTTCGGTTAGAGGAATATACCTTGGTTTCCCATTTTTTGTTTCTCTAATAAAAATTGATTTATTTGTCGAATCAAAATCATCTACTTTTAATTTTGTTAATTCACCATAGCGGCAACCAGTTAATAATGCAGCATGGACTAACTTGCGAAAATCTGGATCGCAAGCATTGATCAATCTTTGACACTCCACTAATTCTAAATAGCGAATTTTAGGGATGTCTACATTGTGAAATGGCTTAACTTTACGCCATGCTTCATCACTTGGAACCAAACCATCACGCCATACATAATTTAATGCGGCTTTTAGTATGGTCAAAATACGATTAGCCGTAGCTTTACGCCTTCTTATAACCTCAGGATCATTCAACATTTTAGCATAATCTTGCTTTATTGGGGATCCTTTTGCACGAGGCGGATTTTTAATTAAAGCTTCGTGCCACTCTCGAAGTTTTTTAGTAGAAAGATGACTAACCAAACCTGATCCCAATGATGGCAATATATGCGCCTTTGCGACCTGTATAGTTGTTGAATACGATTTGCGGTGACTTTTCATCCACGAAAGATAATTATTAACAGCATCAGCAACTGTAAAGTTGTTAAAATTGATCTCCACTGTACCTTTTATTTTACTATCTGCAAACTCTCGAGCTTTTGCCTGAGCTTGAAAATAATTTAAAACATCTATGTTGTTTGCATCTTGGAAATCATCTGCTTTAGCCAATTTTCTTTTATGGTATTTTTGAGCAAAATAATAACGAGCTATCCAAGTGCCACCTGCACCTTTTCTATAACCTAAATATAAACCTCTGCCAATACCGACCCAATACGGTTCATGATTAGGTTGTAATTTTCCACGTGCACTTCTAGTTTCTAGTTGCGTACATCTAGTAGCTCTTGCCATAATTACTCTCTACAATTTATTTTTTTACCATAAAGTTTAGGTAACTTTTAGGTAACTGATGGTCATAAACATCAATAGCAAATTATAAACAATAAAATATAAAATTCAATATATTCATAAAGTTACTTATGTCTATAGTTATCCAAGATTGTCTATGTTAAATTCTTTCACGGCAGTAACACCGGTTCGAATCCGGTTGGGGACGTCATATTAGTTGATAGTCTGTAGTTGTTTTAATATATCTTTAAAAATAAGCTCACGAACTATACTGCACCAGTTTTCCCAAGAGTATATATCTTCATTTGTAGCAACAATTATAATTTCCGATGATAATTTTTCTTCTTTCTCACCACTGATTTTTTTTTCCACTTTGCATAAGCACCTATAGGTTCTTAATAATACACAAATCAACTCTATATGATAACTAGTCAGCTTAATCAACGAGAAAACACATAAAAACCACATATAGCACTAAAGACAAGTATCGCGTACTCCTAGAATGCCATACCTATCCTGAACATCCGAACAAGTTTTTTTACAATCATTTTCATCTTCAACATATCCAGACCACAAATTTGGACGCTCCCTGGTCCATTGTGGATTGCCACAGACACAGTAGCAACCTCCTACAACGTACCCAATTTCAATTTTGCTAATTTTAATTATATTTATTTTCATAGTGATCTCCTTCAAAAACTTAATCTATCAGTTTTATTAAACATTAAACCAGTAACACTTGCCATACACAGCTTTTTATAAGATCAACAAAGATTTTATCACTACCGTCTATCTACACTACTAATTATAACACACCGCAAGCACCTTTTCACAACCAAAAACCCCATTAACTCAACCAATTACCCCACTACCTATAAGGCCTATATCGCCAACTGTCGTCAGAGGATACTGAAGATCTAGTACCAGAATAACCAGACGGTGAATACGAGCTAATACCTATTGTATTCCCACCTACATCGCATGCGCTGTTATTACCCGTCAAAGGTAATCCAATAGATGGGTTGCTTCTTCGTACATCGTGAGAATATTCCTTCATCTTAGCTATCAAATTTTTGTACTCTTCCTCTGTGATTTTACCTTATAATAACATCTTTTTGTACCGCTTCTGCTGCAGAGAGCTCAAATAAATAATGGTGCCAGGTCCTTACTAACGACATTAGGCGTACGGTAACTGAGTTACGTGATCTTTAATTGAAGTAATAAATTCAATATTAAGGGTTTATTTTTGAGCTCAAAGGATCGGTAAGTATCCCTTAAATTAGTACAAGTCAAAAGTGGACAAATTTGGTTAAATAATAATCAGGAGGTCCAAGTTTGTCTATGTTAAATTCTTTTACAACACTAACACCGGTTCGAATCTGGCTGGGAACGCCAATATTTTTGGTAGTATTTCGCTATTTTCTAATCGGTAATTAACACCAAATCACCTCGTATTTTTGAGTCATAATTTTTATCTCATAATCATTGACATTAAAGCTACTTCAGGGCATATTAATTGCGTTTTATCAACAAGTTGGAGAGAATCAGTGGCAAATATAAAATCAGCAAAGAAAAGAGCCGTACAAAGTGAAAGCCGTCGTAAGCATAACATTGCCCTAAAGTCCGCCTATCGTACCTATGTCAAGAAAGTTGAATCTGCTATTTTATCAAACAATAAAGATGAGACTGCCAAATCTTTAAAGTCTGCTATAAAGGTAATAGATAAGGTGGCTGCTAAAGGCATTATTCATAAAAATACGGCAGCTCGCTGTAAAAGTCGTTTAAGCAGTAAAGCAAAAAAATAAAACGCTTATCCGTAAAAAATTAGTTTTCTCTACATTGCGAGGAGCTGCGTGTCTGGGGTAAAAAAAAATGCTTTTTATGCACAATCTGGCGGGGTTACCTCAGTAATCAACGCTAGTGCTGCTGGATTAATTGAGACTGCCAGAAAAAAGGGGATTAAAGTATACGCTGGCAAAAATGGCATACTTGGCGCATTAAATGAAGAACTAATAGATACCACTAAAGAATCGGTACGAGATATCTATAATTTGCGCTATACCCCAGGCGGGGCTTTTGGTTCATGTCGCTATAAACTTAAAAGTTTGGAAAAAAATAAAGCTGAATATGAGCGAATATTCGAGGTATTTGCTGCTCATAATATTGGTTATTTTTTTTATAATGGAGGAGGAGACTCTCAAGATACCATATGCAAAATAGCACAAATAAGTAAAAAAATGGACTATCCTTTAAATTGCATAGGAATACCAAAAACCATCGATAATGACTTACCTTTTACCGATACTTGCCCGGGATTCGGTTCAACAGCTAAATATGTTGCCACATCAGCCAGAGAAATTGGTTACGATTTAAAATCAATGGCTGCATCATCAACCAAAATATTTGTTTTAGAGGTAATGGGCCGACACTCTGGTTGGATAGCAGCTGCAGCTGGGTTAGCAAAAGAATCTGACGATGATGCACCTCATATTATTCTATTTCCTGAGGTTGTATTTAATGAAGAAAAGTTTTTGGCCAAAGTAACAGAGTCGATAGAAAAATATAACCATTGTGTTATCGTAGCTTCAGAAGGTATACAAAATGATGAAGGATTTTTACTATCAGATATAGGCTGTCTTGATGCATTTGGACATGTCCAACTTGGTGGTGTAGCGCCAATGATTGCTAGACTAGTCAAGGAAAAATTGGGTTATAAATACCATTGGGCGGTATCTGATTACCTCCAACGTTCAGCTCGTCATATTTCATCCAAAACCGATCTTGATCAAGCATATGCTCTAGGAAAATCAGCGCTATTATTTGCCCTGGAAGGACAAAATCACGTAATGGCATCAATTATGCGCCTAAAGGATAATCCGTATCGTTGGCAAATTACTTCAGTTAACCTCGAAGAAGTGGCAAATATCGAAAACAAAATGCCGTTAGATTATATTACTGAGGATGGTTTTCATATCACTGATAAATGCAGAACCTATCTTGCCCCCCTAATTAAAGGAGAAGCTCCACTTCCATTTAAGCATGGTCTTCCCCACTTTACTAAACTAAAAAATATCTTGGTCGAAAAAAAACTACCAAAATTTATACTCAAATTAAATTCATGATTTTCTATTTTTCTAAATACTTCATTATCAGCGGCGGTACAGTCATCATTTCACTCTTCATATTATGACAAACTACATTTTTCACTTGGATGATTTATATCACTGTAATATAATATCCAATGCTTGATAGTTAAAAAGGTTCATATGCATTGTAAACAGATATATAACATTAGTGATGATTCTGTGCAAAATTTTTCACAGATACCTGATAGTTTAAGTCTTTCTATTACTGGTTGGTGCCAATTACAATGTACACATTGTTATAATTTTTCTTCGCCCCAAAATAATCGTGAATTATCTCTGGATAAGATCGTTAAAATTTTGAATGAGATGCAAGAAAATGGGATTAAAAGATTAAAAATTAGCGGAGGAGAACCATCGCTACACAAAGATTTTAAAAATATTATTGCGCTATGTGCAAAATATAATATGTGGGTAGGTCTTAATACTAATGGGTTATACAATGAAAGTTTTTCTAATTATTGTAAAAATTCCCCCATCAATGTTTTTTTTATAAGTATAGATGGCTTAGAAAACAATAATGATAACATCAGGGGACAAGGGGTATTTAAAAAGGTATGGAAACAATGTTGTCAATTACGAGAAGCAAATAAAGAAGTGGTAATATCTTTTCACGTCAATAAAACCAATCAAAATGATCTTGAAGAATTAGTAACAAGATCAGCTGTTGAAGGAATTGATATTAAAGTATCCCCAATGAGACTTAATGGTAGAGCACAGGATAACATGTCTAACGATCTTTTGTCTTCCCAGAATTTTTACGAGCTAGTCAAAAAAGTTAATCAACTGAGAAAACTACATCCTAATATTCGCATTAGCACTGATTTTGATATTTTGAGTAACAAGCAGTTGAAAGATAAGGGAAATACTTGTTATGGCGCTTGTGGCGCAGGACGCTCAATATTGTCTATCAATTTTGATGGAGAAATATATCCATGTTGTTTTTTTATAACTCCAGATAAAAAATTTAGCGCAGGTAATATAGACAATATTTCTATTATGAATGCCTGGAATAATTCTCCTATATTTAAGATTTTTCGAGCTTATCAAAAACCCCAAAGTTGCAAAAAATGTAAGTTTTTTCAACAAAGTTGTTTAGGTGGTTGTAGTGCGGTAGCATATTTTAATACTGGCTATATTGATTCTCAAGATCCAATGTGTTTTGCACATGAACTGTAAAGCCAAAAAAAGACAATTACTTGATATTTTTAAAAGTATTAAAGAACTAGACATACATGATAACTATGAATGGAAGTTTTACTTAAAACATTTTGACCTAGATAGTAAAATTCTTGAAAAATTGAATAATGAAGATATATCATTAGAACATAATATCTATATTGATAGAGTGCTTTATGGTGCTTCTTAATTAACACCAAAACTTTATAACAAACATAGCACTAGCAGCATTATTGAAGATATCAAAAATAAAAAAGAGGCGGCTATTGTTTCATAAGTTAAAAATAAATAAAAATATTGTAGTATGGCTTGCAAGTTCTGTGATTTTTTTATATTTTCACGATGGTTATCTTGCTTCTTTTTCCGCTATAACAAAAGAGTTTTCTACAAGCAATTATCATTTTCAAATTTCAGTAAGTATTTTTTTAACTGGCCTAGGATTGTCCCAACTAATCTTTGGGATAGCTTATGATTTTTATAAAAACAAGAAACGGTTATTAATAATTGGACATATCATCCTGTTGTCCGGGGCGCTTATTCCCTTAATATCGCTATCTAACCAGTCGTTTTTTTTAGGAAGATTCTTACAAGGGATCGGAGTGGGTAGTAGTGTAGCATTGCGTTATGCGATAGTAGTTAATGATTTTGAAAAAATAAGATTTTCTCAAACCATTTCTTATATGAATATTGTTTTTGGCTTACTGCAACCAGCAACGGTTTTTTTATGGGCATTTATTCAATTTTTTTACGGATGGCGAGCTAATTTTACTTTTATTTCTTTGATTATAATTTTATTTTTGCTAAGTCTTTCTTTATTTTACGATGATGCTATGGAAAAATGCGAACAAAAGCAATTCAATATTAGGAGATTTATAAAAGTATATTCTCCGCTATTGCAAGCAAAATTTTCCTTGGCGGTATTAACAACAATCTTTATTAAATTTATTATTTACATTTGCATGATCACCTGCCCGATGTTATTTCAAGGGATTTTTAAGCTATCTGTTATTGAATATGGTTTTTTTAACCTAATCAATATAGTTATAATGATAGTTGGCTCGGGAGTTAACGTATTTTTTGTCAAGGTTCTTGGGGTAACCAAAATGTTGATAATAGGAATAATAACGATATTATTTAGTTCTATAGCTATATTAACATTTAATTGTTTAAAAATATTCAGTATGATTTCGCTAGTTTTACCTATATTATTTATATTATTGGGTGGAAAGATAGCTTATAACAACGCTATTGTTTTAGTTTATAATAATTTTTTTGATAAAGTAGGAATGGTTGGATCCATATATGCTAGTATTGAAATGTTTATTTGTTCATTCCTTAGCTTAGGCATATTGGTGCTTAATACTAAAAATATTCAGCTTTATTTTGGGGCTTTATTTTTTTTATTAAGTTTAATAGTCTTAGGAAGTTTATTTTTTGGCTGTAAACTTAAGTATAACAAAGTGAATAAGCTCATTGATGATGACGCATAGAAAAATTTAGGATAGAATACTGCAAAGAAAAGGAAATATCACTTTGGTTATGATAAAAAATAAGGTACAGTTAGATGGATATAAAAATTTTACTGATCAATCCTCCCTCAACTAGCGTAGAAGATGATAGAGTAGAGCCACCATTAGGGCTAATGTATTTAGCGTCTGTTTTACGAACCAAAGTTTATGCATCTGTATCGATATTAGATTTAACAGGACTGCATAAAGACCGAGAAATATCTGCCATCATCCCTAGTATTCCTGCTGCTAATATTTATGGCATTAGTTGTTTAAGTACTAATTATCTTTACGTAAAAGCAATAATCAAATATATTAAATCTTGTAATTCTGAAGCATTAATTGTGATAGGCGGCCCTCATCCAACCGCATTACCAGAATATTCTCTTTGTGATACTGGCGCTGATATAGTTGTTACAGGTGAAGGTGAAGATGCTTTTGCTGAAATAGTACATCAGTTTAGATTAAATGGCTCGAAAAATAGCGATTCAATAATTCATGGCAATGGGCGCATATTTGTTGATGAATATCCATTTCCTGCAAGAGATCTTGTTGATTATTCGACTTATTCCAGAAGATTGAATAATTTACCGGTAGCCTCTCTTATAAGCTCTCGGGGATGTGCATATCGATGTATTTACTGTAATAGTATTATAATGGGTGGTGGTAGCAAGGGAGCCAGATATAGGAGCTCTGAAAATATCATCTCAGAAATAAACGAATTGAAATCGGATTTTTCTTGTTTTCGTTTTAATGATGATAATTTTTCTGGTAACCCTAGACTGGTAGAGTTATTAAGGCAATTGCATGAAATAAAAATTAATTTTCGTATCTTTGCCCGTTTAAGAGATTTAACGGATGAAACTTGTCGATTATTAAAAAAAGCCGGTTGTATCCACGTTTCTGTTGGTTTAGAATCCTTAAACGCAGATAACTTATTTATTGTTGGTAAAAGAGATCAAATAGATCAAGAAGATAATTTAAAGTTTGCTAAACAACATGGTTTAACTATCAGAGGATTTTTTATCGTTGGTTTACCATATGATAGTGACGAAACAATTAAAATTGCTTTTACAAAAGCAGCAACTTTGG
>CAZTPH010000048.1:0-9292 GCA_964614705.1 uncultured Coxiellaceae bacterium | reverse complement strand
AAAGGTTAATCTTATAGATAAATCCTAAACCAACAAAATCAGTGGTTGGCAGGTCACTTACTGACATGGTCTTAGTCCAAGAAAAATCTAACGCTATGTTAGAAGCAAACCAATAGCTAACCCCAAGAGCTCCTACAGGAGTTATTTTGTTATTGGCATCTTTTTGAACAAATGTGCCAGCATTACTGTTTAATACCCCACGATGAATAAAAGCAAAGCCTGCTTTAGCGTATAAACTAAAACCGTAATCCAAAGGAAGATTGGCTTTAGCGACCAGATCTAAACCATGCTGTAAAAAACTCTGAGTATTACCATCTTCATTTTTGAACTTCGGATATCCGTAATAATCATACCCTAATTCTGCAGAAATAAATTGCGAAAAAGCATAACCTACATATCCTCTGCCAGCAAAATGGTATTTATTATCGTAACTGCTCTTTAGAATACTAGAAGTATAGCTCGATCCATCATAGTGTAAATGACTAAAACCCAGCTGACCACCTAAATAGATCCCTGAGTTTGACGCCACACTATTAGTAACCAAATCATCAGCAAATGCTTGGGCGCCAAGACCGACCGCCAATAAAGTTGCACATACTATTTTTTTATACATAGGTAGATCCTCACTTTGTTTTTTTACCAGCCCTAGTTTAGGCTAACTTAATAATAAATCAAGTGGCTATTCTTTAGCAACCAATCCAAAATGTAAATAGGCTCTAGTGGTAACTACTCTTCCGCGTGGGGTTCTGGAGATAAATCCTTGTTGCACTAGATAAGGCTCTAATACTTCTTCAATAGTATCTCTTTCTTCTCCTATAGCTACCGCGAGTGTATCAGCACCTACAGGACCACCACCAAATTTTTCGATAATGGCAAGAAGTAATTTTCGATCCATAAAATCAAAACCGCAGGTATCAACATCAAGTAGATTCAAAGCAGCATCCGCTACTTCCTGAGAAATTGAACCACCCGCTTTTACCTCGGCAAAATCCCTCACTCTTCTTAAAAGGCGATTAGCAATTCGCGGGGTACCACGTGAACGCTTAGCGATTTCGAATGCACCATAAGCATCTATTTGAATTTTAAGAATACTGGCAGAACGAATTACAATTTTTGCTAAATCCTCTATTTCGTAGAACTCCAATCTTTCTACTATGCCAAAACGATCTCTCAGTGGCGAGGTAAGTAGGCCAGCTCTTGTAGTGGCACCAATTAAGGTAAATGGCGGCACATCAAGTTTAATGGATCTAGCCGAAGGCCCTTCACCAATAATAATATCAATTTGATAATCTTCCATCGCAGGATAAAGAATCTCCTCGATAGTAGGACTTAGTCGATGAATTTCATCAATAAATAAAATATCGTGCGGCTCAAGGTTGGTTAAGATAGCCGCAAGATCCCCGGCTTTTTCTAAAACCGGCCCAGAAGTTTGGCGCAAGTTTACCTGTAATTCATTAGCAATAATATTAGCTAGTGTAGTTTTACCTAAACCAGGGGGGCCAAAAATTAACACGTGGTCTAAAGCTTCTTTTCGTGCCAAAGTCGCTTTAATAAATAGATCCATTTGCTCTTTTACAGTGGCTTGGCCAATGTAATCTTTAAGCCTTTTTGGCCTGATGGCATGGTCTACCGCCTCCTCTTCAGGAGCAGATAATTCTGGGTCAATTAGGCGTTCTAAATCCATAAGTTTGTTTAGTATATAGCTTTTATTTAATTTGACAAAATCAACTGATGTTTTTTAACGCAAGTCTAATTAACTCTTCGCTAGAAAGACCTTGATCTTTAAAGTTATCCAGCACTTTTTTTGCCTCTAGTTGTTTATAACCTAAGCTAATTAGCGCGCTGATGGCATCGTTAATGGCCGAATTAGTTCGAGGCGAGGATAAGTTTAAATTTTCCCATTGATTAATTTTGTCTCGCATCTCGATAATTAATCTTTTAGCAGTTTTTTCCCCTATGCCAGGTATTTTGGTCAAAGCACGATGGTCATTATTAGACAAGTGTTCGGCAAAAATGGCAGGCTCCATAGTTGAGAGAATTGCCAAAGCAATCTTCGGTCCCACACCATTAACTTTAATTAATGAGCGAAATAAAGAGCGTTGATCCTTATTAATGAAACCATATAAAAACTCTCCATCTTCGCGTGAAGTTTGGTGGATATATAAAGTGCACTCCCTACCAACTGCTGGCAAAGAGGTGAAATTACTCAATGGCAATTGAATCTCATAACCAACGCCATTTGTTTCCAATAAAATGTAGGGCGGTTCTTTTTCTAATAAAATGCCTTTTAGCCAGCCGATCATAATCTGCCTTTTTAGGTTAAACTTTTGTGTTGATCATTGCATGTTATGGCAAAAAAATATACTGTTATCCTAAAAATAGCAGTTAATGTATTGATTTATTTGACTTCTTTTGTTTTTCCGACTAATATAAAGTAGTACTTTATTTTGGTCGGAAACCCTTGGGGATATAACTATGCACATTGAACGTACCATTTCACAATCTATATTAAAAGCCAGCAATAATTTTTATGTTGTTTTATTAACTGGGCCGCGACAGGTAGGCAAAACAACTTTGTTACAAAGCCTCAAAGGTGAAAATCGTTCTTATATTTCATTGGATGATATAGATCAACGTATCGCAGCTGAAAACGATCCTGCCGGATTCATAGATAAACTTAAGCTACCTGTATTAATTGACGAGATTCAGCATGTTCCCAGTTTGTTTCCTTATATTAAAATGGTTGTTGATCAGGCTAAACAACTGGGCCTATTTTGGCTAACAGGTTCTCAACAGTTTTCTATGATGAAAAATATATCTGAATCATTAGCAGGACGCGTAGCAATTCTCGACTTACAAGGGATCTCTCTTGCTGAAGATGAAAAGCGCCATGAAACACCACCTTTTATTCCTACTAATGACGGTCTTAAATTACGTGAACATATCGCAAAATTTATTCCGTTGAATGATATTTACTATAAAATATGGCGTGGCTCATATCCTCAGGTGGTTAAAACAAAGGAGAATATTTGGCAGCAATTTTATGCATCATATATAACTACCTATATTGAAAGAGATGTTAGAGACTATCTGAAGATAGACAATATCATAGCATTCAGAAAATTTATCCAAATAGCAGCTTCCAGAACCGCTCAAATGCTGAATTATAAAGATATCTCAAAAGAATTGGGAATCACAGAACCCACGATAAAATCTTGGTTTAACATTCTGGTAGCAACCGGACTGGTTGTTTTTATTCAACCATATTTTAGAAACTTTAGTAAACGTCTGATCAAAGCCCCCAAATTTTATTTTATGGATACCGGATTGTGCTGTTTTCTGACTGGCTGGATTAATCCTGAGGTATTGGAACGTGGAGCCATGAATGGAGCCATTTTAGAAACATATGTTGTTTCAGAAATTATTAAATCTTATATCCATAATGGGCGACGAGCCCCTTTATATTATTACGCAGACAAAGATCAACGAGAGGTAGATCTATTGATTGAAGAGGCTGGCAATTTGTATCCTATAGAAATCAAACGTACCTCTTCTGTTCATAATACCGGCTTTAAGGGATTTGATTTTTTAAAGAATTTGAAAACTCCAATTGGCCATGGCTGTATATTGTCTTTTCATAAAACCATTACCCCATTTAATCAAGATATTGATATTGTACCTATTGGATACTTATAAATGAGTTTGTGAAACCTGAATCAAATTTTTAGAAAGCACTTCACCTAGAGTGGTGGTGCTCTATAACGATTATTTTAAGCTTGTTTTTCAGTTTTCATCAGCCTAATAATCCTAAATACACTGCTATCTACCATATCCAGTACGCGAATTAGCATGGCAAATAGCAATTGCTAAAGCATCAGCTTCATCCGCTTGTAGTTTATTGGTTAATTTTAGTAGCATTTTTACCATTTGCGCCACCTGAGCTTTTTCTGCATTACCATAACCAACCACCGCTTGCTTTACTTGACGCGCTGAGTATTCAGCAACTTTAGCATTTTTTTGGGAAGCGGCAACGATAGCTACTCCCCTTGCCTGTCCAAGCTTCAAAGCTGAGTTAACATTGGCATGCATAAAAACCTGTTCAATCGCTATCTCTTCTGGATGATAGGTATTTACCAAGTCAACTATGCCACTAAAAATTTGTTGTAACTGATTGGCAGGAAGATTTTTACTGGTTCGAATTGCACCACTTGCTATATAACGATAGCGGTTTTTAACCGCTTCAATTATACCAAAACCAGTAATATTTGAACCAGGATCAATTCCCAAAATAATTGTCATTAAAATTACCTAATTACATAGCTTCTGCAGCTAAATCAGCATTGGTATAAACATTTTGCACATCATCTAGTGCTTCTAGAGCATCAACAAGCCCCATAACCTTCAGACTGGATTCTTTATCAAGCGCAACCTGGATAGAGGCGATCATAGAGATTTCCGCTGCATCTGGTTTCAATCCAGCTTGCTCTAGTGCAGTTTTTACCTGCATATAATTTTCTTTAGGGGTAATTACTTCAATGCTTGCGTCTTCTGCTGTAGTAACATCATCTGCCCCACTCTCTACCGCAAGCGCCATGATTTTATCTTCATCACTCTTAGGAGGAAAAAAAATTATCCCACAATGTTTAAAGAGATAGGACACTGAGCCGCTAGTACCTAAGTTACCACCATGTTTGGTAAACATATGTCTTACTTCACCAGCGGTACGATTACGATTATCGGTTAAACATTCCACTAAAACAGCTACACCCCCTGGAGCATAACCTTCATAGGTAATCTCTTCCATCTCACTGCCTTCATCACCGCCTGCGCCACGTTTGATTGCACGATCAATGGTATCTCGTGACATGTTGTGAGAAAGCGCTTTATCTACAACGAGCCTCAGCTTGGAATTGGCATTGATATCCGCTCCTCCCTTGGCCGCTACGGTTAATTCACGAATCAATTTAGTAAATATTTTACCACGAACAGCATCTTGTTTGCCTTTGCGATGTTTAATGTTTGCCCATTTACTATGTCCCGCCATATATACTCCGCATAAAATAAATTTATACTTTAGACTCTTCTTGCTGTAATCCAGAGGTGACAATTGATAGCTCTTTCAATTGCTCTTTACTTACTCTTGACGGAGCATCTACAAGCGGACATGCTCCTGTTTGAGTTTTAGGAAACGCTATCACCTCGCGGATAGATTTAGCTCCAGTCATTAACATTACTATCCGATCAACACCAAAAGCAATTCCTCCCTCAGGCGGATAACCATATTTTAGTGCTGCTAGCAAATGTCCAAATTGTGCTCTTGCTTCACCCTCCTCTATCCCGATTACTTTTAAAATTGCTAGTTGCATTTCGTAATTATCAACTCTAATCGAACCCCCGCCTAGTTCTACACCATTTAATACCAAATCATACGCCCGAGCCATAATTTTACCTGGATCTTTCATAACCTCTGTTGGATCAGTAATTACCGGAGAAGTGAACGGATGATGGACAAAAGTATAGCCATTATCTACTTTAACAAACATCGGAAAGTCGATAACCCACAGAGGCTGCCAAGTGTTGGATACCAATTTATGATCGTGAGCTAATTTAATTCTTAGGGCACCAAGCGCCTCATTTACTATCTCAGTTTGATCAGCAGCAAAAAAGATCATATCACCATCTTGAGCTTTGACTCTGGCTAGTAGCTGGTCGATAACTTCAGGTGAAAGAAATTTCAAAATTGATGACTGCAAACCTTCTACCCCACGAGCCATTTCATTAACTTTGATATTAGCCAAACCTTTTAAGCCATAAATCGCGGCAAACTCTGTGTACTCATCTAGTTGTTTTCTAGACAAAACATTACCTTTGGGTAATTTAAGCGCAGCTATTCTGTGAAGCGGATTATTAGCGCTCTTTTCAAAAACACCAAAGCCACAGTTTTTTAAGAGATCGGCGACTTCAATCAATTCAAGGGTAATTCTCAAATCTGGTTTGTCTGAACCATATCTGGTTATAGCCTCTTGATAGGTCATTTTAATAAATGGTTTAGGTAGCTCTAAATTTAACAGCTCAGCAAAAAGTTTTCTGATTAATTCTTCATGAATTTGCATCACCTCTTGTTCGCTAGTAAAAGAAGCTTCCACATCTAGCTGAGTAAATTCTGGCTGACGATCAGCGCGCAGATCTTCATCTCTAAAGCATTTGACAATCTGATAATAGCGGTCGATCCCAGATGCCATTAGTAATTGCTTAAAAATTTGCGGGGATTGCGGCAATGCATAGAACTCACCAGGAAAGTTACGACTAGGCACTAAGAAATCTCGCGCACCTTCAGGGGTAGCTTTAGTTAATACTGGAGTTTCTACTTCGATAAATCCCAAATCATCTAAATATTGACGGATCTTTTTTACTACTTTTGCTCTAAAAATTAATTTATCACTCGCTTCTTTTCTTCTAAGATCGAGATAGCGATATTTTAAGCGCAGCTCATCATGAGCTTCTTGGGTTTCATCTAAATTAAATGGCAGTGGCTCCGATTTAGCCAAAACAGTGATTTCAACAACTAAAATCTCTACCTCTCCGGTCGCCATTTCACTGTTCATTAAACCTTCGGGACGTAAACGAACTTTGCCCTTTATTTGTAGCACATATTCGTGATGAATTTTACTGGCAATTTCAAAAAGAGCGGCTTGTTCCTCTTCGACTACCGCCTGTACAACCCCACTGCGATCACGCAGATTGATAAAAATTACCTTACCATGATGGCGGATACGATTAACCCAGCCGCACACTTTAACTTCAGTAGCTAGTTGTTTTTTGTTAAGTTCGCCGCAGTAATGGGTACGCATGGTTTTTTACTCTTTATTTAGAAGATGATCCTTTAGAATCGCAGCTAGTAGTCTTAGCTTTTTTTTGATTGCAACAGCAACTATTGCTGGTAGTTTCACAGCATTTGCCAGCACCGCAATCAGCCTCTTTTTTTTCACCAGCTTTTTTATTTTTAAAATCTGTTTCATACCAGCCGGAACCTTTCAGTTGAAAACTGGTGCTAGAGATTAATTTGGTTAATTTATCATCGCCACAGTTTGGACAGCTATCTGGTAGTGGATCGCTTGCTTTTTGTAGTAGCTCAAATTGGTAGCTACATTTTTTACATTTATATTCGTAAATAGGCATAATTTTCTCAGAATTTTTTATTGAGTAGATTTTGCATAAATGTAACTAAATTTTCAATAGGGATGTTTTCTATATTAGATGAGGATCTAAATTTATATTCTACTATTCCCTGATCAATGCCGCTTTCGCTGATTACTATTCGATGCGGAATCCCAATCAAGTCAATATCAGCAAATAACACGCCTGCTCTATCTTTACGGTCGTCAAATAGCACCTCAAAACCCGCAACGATTAAATCACCATATAATTTCTCTGCCGACTCCTTTACTCGATAAGATTTATGTAAACTCATAGGAATCAGCGCAATTTGAAAAGGCGCGATTGCTTCAGGCCAAATGATCCCACGTTCGTCATGATTTTGTTCGATAGCCGCAGCCATTGTGCGCGACACCCCTATTCCATAACACCCCATAAATAATTCAGTAGCTTTACCTGCTTCATCCAATACTGTCGCCTTCATTGAGCGGCTATATTTTTTACCGAGCTGAAAGATCTGGCCTACTTCAATACCACGAGCCAATCTTAATTTTCCTTTGCCATCTGGACTTAAATCTCCCTCTACAACTTTGCGTAGATCAGCTACTTTCGGTAATGGTAAGTCACGCTGCCAATTGACGTTAACTAGATGTTGATCATTTTTATTGGCCCCGCAAACAAAATCATTAACTACTGATGCATAGTGATCAACTATAACTGGAATGTTTAAACCAACCGGGCCGACAAAGCCTGAGCTACAACCAAAATATTCCTGAAATTTACCGCTATCTATCATAATTAGTGGAGCTGCTACTTCAGGTAATTTTGCAGCTTTTATTTCATTTAACTCATGATCTCCACGCAAAACTAAAGCGATAACTGGATAATCATTACCTTTGACGATTAAAGTTTTTAAAGTTTGTTGAGGCGGAACTTTTAGAAACCCAGCTACTTCAGCAATGGTTGTTAAATTTGGGGTGGCAACATTTTTCATCGCTAATTCCGAGGTAGCGGCTTGCTTAGTTGGCGCTAAAGCTTCTGCCATCTCGATATTTGCCGCGTATTCGCTTTCGTCACTATACGCAATCAAATCTTCACCAGATTGGGCAAGAACTTGGAATTCTTGTGAAGCATTGCCACCAATATTACCAGTATCGGCGATTACTGCGCGAAATTTTAATCCTAAACGCGTATAGATATTTTGATAGACCTGATACATTATTTGATAGGTTTGCGCCAAAGAATCTTCATTTAAGTGAAATGAATAAGCGTCTTTCATCAGAAATTCTCTACCGCGCATCACCCCAAAACGCGGTCTGATTTCATCACGAAATTTGGTTTGAATTTGATATACGGTTAGAGGCAGTTGCTTGTAACTACGTATTTCGTTTCTAATTAGATCTGTTACTACCTCTTCATGAGTTGGACCAAAACAAAAATCGTGTTTATGGCGATCTTTGATCTTTAGTAGCTGTTCTCCTGTGGTATCCCAACGTCCGGATTCAAGCCATAGCTCTTTAGGTTGAATGGCAGGCATCAATATTTCAAGAGCTCCTACCTTATTCATCTCGTTTCTAATAATATTCTCAATATGTTGCAAAACGCGTAAACCAAGAGGTAGCCAAGTATAGATGCCAGCAGCCAGTTTTCTAATCATGCCGGCACGAAGCATCAATTGGTGGCTAATTACTTCAGCCTCTTTTGGAGTTTCACGTAAAGTCGCTAGTAAAAATTTGGATGTTTTCATAATAGAGGTATTGTACTTAATTTATTAAATAGAGTAAAAACGTTATTGATTAATACAAAATCAGCTAAATCTAAACTATATTTTTGGAAAAATCATACAATTATTATAATTGTTGCATTTAAGCTTGCCTTAATTTTTTAGAAGAGTTAGTATGCTGCTGTCTAGTTGGAAGAACTGGATTAGTTGTTTTTAAAGGGATTTGAAATATTGTTTGTCAATCTTTCTATCCAAACTTTATTTATAGCACTTCAATTGTTCTTTCTTTAGTTTGGATATGGTTTGCGAATAGTAATTTCAAGACATTATAATGATTATCCTAAAAAGAGCAGTTGAAACCTTAGCGAGATTGATTAAGATATTGAAGATAATGATTTTCTTTTGAAATTTTTT
>CAZTPH010000047.1:0-9295 GCA_964614705.1 uncultured Coxiellaceae bacterium | reverse complement strand
AAAATGAGGATGGCATTATCATGGCTAAAATACCGTTTTTCTTAAGCAATCGCATAGATTTAGCTATAAAGAAATCATGTATAAGAAATAGTGACAAATCTCTATGTTTTGGATCGCTAACCCAATCTCGATTGCCAAAAGGAGGGCCACCTACAATTAGATCATATCTTGTTCTAGGGTGAAAGTTTTCAAAGCTACGATTTATAAAATTTATATCAGGATAGAGAGTTTTGGCAATTTGAATCGCAACTCCGTCTAGGTCAATGGCTACAATTTTACTATTTTTCCTTAACGTGTTCGGCATATATTCAATAAAAGCCCCAACGCCTACTGATGGTTCTAAGATATTAACTATTTTGGTATTATATTCCATGATCCCAGAATAAACAAAATCAACCAAATGTTTCGGAGTATAATGGGCATTACGAAAAGTTTTAGATAAAATTTTAATTTCCTGCTTAGATAACAGTTGTTCAAGCCTGTTCTTTACATTAATATCATTGATGGAATTTTTAAGACCGCCCCAACCAGAATATTCTTTCAGTAATGTTTTGTTATAATTTCCCTTTTTTAATAATTCTAAGATCATTAAATTTTTTTCTTCTCTAGGAATATTGCGGTAAGTTTTGGTTGTTTTTATAGGTAACAAGCGACCTCCTTAGACCATTTGCCAGCAGCCCAATTCTCTAAAGTTTTAATTGCACCGTCTAGGGTTGCGATCATCGCTGCAATTTGCGGATTTTTACGATGTGGTTCACAGTAATTTGCTAATTTAATCATAGTATCGCTAGTGGTTTTAACAAAAGCAGAGCGTAACTTATTAAGTTGATCTGAATCAGGTTCATTTAAAATGTACTCTACAAATTTCATTTCAGAGTCAAGCAATTCTTTGCCCAGGTTACTAAAAGTCTCTGCAATTGCTACCGGAAAACGTGTTATTACCTTAAATTCCTTTTTGAATCTGAAATAATCATTTTGTCCGTCACAAAGTAATGGTCCTAGGTTTAGCAAAAATTCATGCAATTCGTCACATTCATAATCATAGGTATACTCTTCACTTAAATCGATCATATTTCGTAACAAACCTTTTTTTGTTAAGGTCCGATAGTAACCGCTATCTAGATATACCCGCAGCTGAGCAAGCCAGGTCAAAGATAGATCAGAGGAGTTGTTATAGCAGTATTTTGCTAATTTAATGTTATCTAACATCTCTTGCTTCCACTGTTCTTTTTTCATTAACGGATCAATGGGGATAAAGCCCATATCGATTTCTATACCTAAAGCTGCAGCAAGGTCAATAGCTGCATAGTTTTGTTTTACTGAAATTCTTTTGCCTAATCTTATCAATTGAGTATCCGATCCTGATTCTAAACCTAGAAAGATTTTCTTTAGTCCTGATTGTGTTGCATATTTCCAGATCTTAATTCTCTCTAAAGCTAAAGAGCTATCATCTCGATTATTTATTAAACAATCGGATCTTGCAGATATGATAAAAGTCAATTCAGCGTTGTATTGAGAATTTATCGTCGCAAAAATATTAGCAACCTGTTTAAGATTATAGATGTCATCTGCAAGATTATCATCAGTCATATAGATAGATAATTTTCTCCCACCTGCGTTAATAATTTTAGTGAGCCAAGTAAATAGAATTTTATATGGATAATGCTCCCAAACTATCTGATTACCGATAGACTTTATGGAGCAAAAAGTACATGATCCAGAACACCCAGTACTAGATCGTGCAGTTATCACATCTGACCTGTTGATTGCTTCGCGCAGCAAAAAATCGGAGGGAATGATACTCTTAGCCAATTTTGTCGTGTGTATTTCATTACAATGCAGCGAATTATCGCAGGAAATCCACATTAAATTTTTGATTAAAGATAGTGAATAGTCTCTTCGTTCGCCTGTGGGAGATCGGCGAAAATATTGTACTAATGAGCATACGGCATCTTCTCCTTGGCCTCGTACTATAAAAAGTTCTCGTCGTTTAAAATCAGTTAATTTAAGTATTCTAGCTCCAATATTACCTAAAATTATTGGAGATTTTGTATGAGATATTAGCTCACTAATGAATCCATGAACATTTTGTGCTGAGGGCTGTATAGATATCCAAATAACATCAGGATTAATAATGGATATTTGTTTAATAATTTGAGCTCTACTTTCTATTCTGTCTTGTAAAAAACCGGTTATAGTTTCTTGCATAAACTCTAAGACGCCAAGTACTAGTCTAGCACCCAATGGGTCAATAAAATTGACTAACTTGCCGCTTAAAACTATTACTAGGTGTTTCATATAGACAAAAACTTCCTAAAATTTAAGCTAACTAAGATTTTTTAATATTATCCTAAAAAGAGCAATTAAAGTCTATTGTAAACGTTTAACTTAATAAATCTAGAGATAAAAGAAAACTGTCTCTTTAACTATAACTATATTAAACTTTTTAGCATGTGTTTCAACCACTACTCTTTTTAGATTTAAAAATAACATAAAATCAACTAGCTAGCTATAGGATGGTCTACGCACGAAAATGTTTGACTATGTTAAAGTTAAGTAAAAACAAACGAAACTCTACTAATTTGAGTATTTTTTTTCTCTTTTTACCAAAAACGTGCTATTAGAACTTCATGCGTATGCCCTTCTAACTAGCCTTCTAACTAGCTATAGACAGAACTATTATATTGGGTTAAAATTTATGCAAGTTTTAGAGTTCTTGATTTTTTTAGTTAACTATGATACCGATTACACAAAGAATGAGTCGGTTGTAGCTATTATGGTAAATGTATTATTATTAATTTTGGAAATTTTAAAATGCAAACTTTAGATTCTGTACTAATTCATAATTTGGTTTCTGGTCGCGCTGATTGCTGGTGTATTCCTACTTCGGATATTGCTCCATGGGAGGATGTATGGATTCGTGAACAAAAAACTGTTTGTGTAAGTCCCGCTTTCGAAAGTAAACCAAAAGAGTTTAGTAAAGTTATCAGTGAAGGCCATTGTTCTGTTTTGGGATTTCGGGTAGACGTAACTAAATCTCAATGTATGGAGTATTGTTGTAACGAAATCGGTTCTGCTGCCTGGATGTGGTGGCTTGGACAAGTAGGATCGTGCTAAGAGGCCTTTAATAATAGTTAACATGTTGTTTATGCTGATGATTTAGTAGAATTGCTGACTTTTTCTAGAATTTTGGCAAAAAAGGATAAAAAAACTTGTTAATGACTATATATAAATGTTAGGATTTGCTTATTATTTTTTGGAACATCAATTTTTTGAGTTAGCTTACATAAGAGTAACGTGATTTGGCAGTGTAGTTTTTGTATGATGCGTTTGATTCATGAGTGGCTGTAAGTATATAGTGTGTAGATAGCTGAATAACAGTATTAAATTTTGTTTGCTATACTTTAACCTGATTTTACTAATGAACAGATACGAATTTGGTACAAATAGTTGGCTAACATCTCGTCATCATGATCGATACTGGCATTGGCGTCGTATTGTTGCAGTAGTTGTCCTCATAACATTTTCTAGTTCTATTTTTTCGCCAGTGTTTGCCTCAGATACAGAGTTATTAAATAACCAAGATTCCACAGTTAACCTAGATCATGATAAAACTAAAATTAGATCTAAAAGTGCTAAAGTCAAAAATAAGCGAAAGAAGTTGGATATAAAGAAAGGATTAGGTGGATCTAAGTCAACGTCATTACCGATAAAAGCTAAAGAGAGCAGCCATGTAATGGATAGACATTTTACTGCTCGAGCTAATCAACTAAGCATTCAACCCTTTTCCTCACGAAACAAGTATCAACCATATTTTGAGCTAGGCGGAGCTAAATATTTCAATCAACACTCCAATGTGGCTGGGATTTACGACCTATTTATACCGTTGTTGCAAACTGAAGATCAGTTGGTTTTCACTGATTTAAGAGTTTTTGATCGAAGTGGCAGTGCATTTGAAGGTAATGTGCACTTAGGATATAGGAAATTGTTTTTGGACAAAAAGCAGTTAATTGGTGTCTATGCTGCTTTTGATCGCAAGAGAAGTGAGCATCGCAACTGGTTTAGCCAAATAACGATAGGAGGAGAATATTGGTATGATCAATGGTTTATTGGAGGAAATTTTTACCAATCCGTAGGTAAGAATAAACGAGTAGCTAGCCAAGAGTATACTGAATTACCGCGAGTAGTGAGTAGAACAATATTTACTAGTAAGGAATATGAGAGATCACAAGTAGGAATAGATGGTGAAGTCGGTTATGCGTTTACTGATAATTTAACTGGATATATTGGTGGCTACTATTTTCATGCTCATGATACCGATACTACAGCAGGTCCTAAAGCCAGAGTTACTTACAGCTATAATCAAGAACATGGAAGGATTTTGGGCGTCTTAGATGGAATAAGTATAGAAGCAGGCGTGCAGCACGACCAGCCGAGGGGTAATACAGCTTATATTGGAATCAAATTCAAGGTGGGATTAACTAATATAGATAGAAATAGTAATCTATTTGGTTTTGAGCGTCACATGACTGATTTGGTTAGACGAGATCCAGATATTGTGATTGAAAAGAATATTGCTAAGGATCAGCGAGAAGAAGTTGTTTTTGATAGTGATGAGAATGTGGTAAGTTATTTTAATGGAAGGAAGCGGGAAGCCGAGGCTCGGATGCATGAGGAAACTGAGTACGATGAAAGGTCAGATAAAGTTGTTAGTGGGGTATTTTCATATTGGAATAATGAAGATTTATTGGAATATCGAGATTGGTTGACTCATAAGCTTGGTTTTTCCAAGGATCTTTCTATTGAGGAGTTAAAAAAGGCTAAGAGATCTTTTGTTTTTACCTATCATGGTGATAAAAACGTTACTAATCCTAGACAAAAAGAGATGGAGGATGTTTTTAAAGAGAACCACTGGAAATATCAAGATCTAGAAAAAGTCATGAAGATCTTAGAGGTAAAGGAGCAGGAAAGATTAGTAGTTGAGGATAAGAGTGGAGTAAATATTGATGTTAACAAGGTTGAGGCGATTAGTCAGCTTGAGTTAGCTAATACTGTCAATACTAATAATGTTGATCAACAATGTGGTGATGATGAATCAAATTTGCTGGTAAGCAAGTTGGCAAGCAAAAATGGTAATAGGAGTCAGAACCAAAACCAAAGTAACAATGAGCGTGAAAATGGAGATAAAGAGGTGATAGATCATAATCAAGCTGATCGATCATCAACTGAAATAGTTCTTCAAGATCAAGGAACCCGAGCCAATGTTGTGTACCAAGGCCAAAGATCAAGTGAAGAGTCAAGTTTTAAGAATGAAGTGTCTACTAATCTAAATGGAATAAGTACCTATCTATGGGGAGGGATAAGTTGGATGGGTGCTGAATTTCGAGATGGAGCAAATTGGGTAGGTGACAAGGTATATGGTGGTGCTCATTGGCTAGCTGAACGTCCAAAAGTATTAACTATTGCTATAATTACCTTAGTTGGATCTGGAATTGGTTTAATTAAACATAACTTTTTTAGGGCAGATAGCGCAGGTGATAGATTAGAGAGAGGAAGTACCTCAGATGAGGTAAACCAGAGAAATGATGGTGATGAACAATTTTTTGGTGGCAGCGATGATAATAGTGATGACAGTGATGATATGGATTTTCCACCTCATCAACCCAAGGGTTATCAATTTTTAAATAGACAGCCAAGTAAAGGAAGATCCTGGTTAGATATTCTACGTAAGATCCCGCTATTCTTTACTCTGGGAGGTAGTAGCGGAACAGTTTTTCCTGTTTTACTGTCAAATACTAAAGACTCTGTAACTGATAGTAAGAGATTAAATAAATTACCTCTTACTACATCGGTATATACTCCTCCACCTATTACTTCAGTAGGTTCTTCGGATTCAACCATTTTGTTGGCTGGATATACAGCTGCTATTTTGTTAAACAGGGAAAATAGCTTAAATTGTCAAGTGGAAGAGTTAAGGCGAGAGCTGAAATTAGATAAAGATGGTTATTTTAAAGATAATCAAAAACTTGTTCCCTTATTAGATTTACCAGACTGGAATTACGAAAGAGAAGGGACGAGAGATAAGGAGATTATTAATGAAGATAACAGTAGTCAAGAAGAATTGTTAGATGAAGATATCTTCGTTAATTTGAATTATGAGTATGAAGATCAAGATCTTAATGCTTTGTTAAAATTGCGAGCAAAAGCAGCGGGTTTGGATTTGAGTTATGTTACCATTATGGCACCGTTGTCTGGTACCCAAGAACAGTTGAAGAGTCATCTATTAGAGGAGCTAGATAGATATCAAAAGAGAGTTTCAGCAGGTACTTTACCTTTTGCTAGAACGATATTAGTTCCTGTTAACTTATACAATTTGCATTGGGTTGGTTTGGTGATTAGTTTTAATGAAGGAAACCAAACAAGTAATATTCAATATATAGATTCGTTAGGATATGAGATTCCGGAGGAGATAGCAAAGAGTTTAAGAGCTATCTATGGGGAAGATATTGTTATTCAAAACTCGTTTGGTTTAAAGCAAACTGATGGTATGGCATGTGGCCCATTGATGGTAGAAAACTTAATTCTAGCAGCAAAGAATCAGTTAGAAGCTCGTGTTACTACGGAACAAGAGATCAAAAAGATCAGGAACCGGCATATTATCTTGTTAGAAGATGCCGAGCCAGAGTTACAATTTTATTTTAGGCAAAAGAATAATATTCGCTCTTTTGAGTACCAAACAGCGAGTGGAACTGAATTAAAGGGGGGATTGTTTGCTGGATTAGTACCAAGATCGGTTTATAAAAACGATAGATCGCACTTGACTCGTTTAAATGTGGTTATCAGTGGTGGTATGGATAGTGTGGAAAATTTTAGTGATACAGAAGAAATTAGTCATGAAGTTAATCTAGATTCTGGTATTAATGCTCCCTTATTAGGTGCAATGATGGAAAGTATGGAGACTACTAGCTATGCCAATGATTATACTAGTAGTGAAGTTAGTATGGAAACTAGTATTAAAAAAGATTTGGCTCCAATGTTGGGAATAGGACGGCTAGATGATGAATTTGGTGAGGCTTTCAGCATCATAAAATTAAGTGATGCTATTAAGATAGTGTTAAAAAAGAGCCTCGGGACAATACCTTTGCGTGCTATTAAAGAGTTTGTATTTTTAGCCGTGTCTTTGATTATGTCACATACTGGTAGGGAAGAGCGTTCAGCTGCTACCACAATATTCGCTATTGAAGATTTTCTTTCAGTAATATTTAGTGGACCTATACTCATGCTATATACCGAGGTGGGTAAATTAAAAAAAAGAAGGACTGCTAAATATATTGGTCGTGAAGTTCAGGCAGGATGGTTGTTAGGGTTAGTATGTAGTATTCCGTATGTTATGCTTGGAGCATTTGCTAAGCCGCTATTAATTGATTTAAATCAACGTTCGGTTATCGCAGGTCTTGCTAGAGATTTCTATAATGTTTATCTATTTTCTATTCCAGCACTGATGGTAGAATCAGCTACTGAGTTAGCTGGGCAATCAGTTAATAAGTTTACCTTACCAGTAGTGGTTCATACTGTTGGGCTTGTAGCTAGCTCCTTTTTTTCATATGTATTAACTTTTGGAAAAGGATTTTTCCCTAAACTTGGTATAACTGGTTCTGCTTATGGGTTGTTAGTGCGAGCATATTTAAATCTCATTTTGACTAATGGTTATATTTATCTATCTGAAAGAAATCATGGTAAGTATGAAAGGTATCGGTTTTTTAAGAAACAAAAAGGTGTTTTAAAATCGTTTGTTAATTTAGTAAAACAAGGAGGTGGTCTTTTCTTTATGTTTTTATTCCAATTAGGGGGTACGTTTACTACTAATATATGGATTGGACAGCTTGGGCTAAAAGAGTTAAGTGCACAACTTGTAGTATCTAGATGGCAGCCTATATTATTAACCCCAGTGGCGGGTATCAGTAGTGTTGCCCAAATGGTGGTTGCTAGCACATTTAAAGATAGGCCGCGTAGTAGTTTACGTTTAGGAAATGTTGCAACACTTTTATCCACCAGTGTACCAATTTTATACACTTTGTTGACAATATTTGCTCCTAAAATTTTGATAGCTCCATTTTTGGATTTACATGACGAACGTGATGATTCTATAGTTGAGATGTTAACAGATGGTAAGTTGTTGTTGATTTCTGGTTTATCATTGATAGCAAATGCTATACGAATGACGTTTGGGCAGGCACTTTTCGGTAAAAATAAAGTTGTTTTGCCTATAGTTGTTAATTTTATTGGTATTTTCTCTGGTGTAGGTTTTTCTTATCTATTTGGTTTTGCAGAAGATATGGGTATTACAGGAATAAACTTAGGAGCACTTATTGGGCAAGTTATAGGATCAATAGGTACATATCTTTATTGGTTGTGGAGTAGTAAGGATAAGGATTACTAGCTTCTTTAACGCTATTTATAATATGCTGGATTAAATTTTTTAGAGTACATGAAATAATCAAAAAAATAAATATTACTTTTTATTAAAATCAGGCTCACCTCATGATATTTTTATTAACATTATCCGAAGACTTGATAATATTGGTTTGGTTGGTTTTCACCCTGTGTTCCGTGCAAATATGCAATCGAACGTAGCAAGAAAGCCAATTTTTATAGGGGTCTGCATGATCTTCATGAGGCGGACCTGTTATTAAAATAATGCGGGAACTAAAATGAGTAACAGATTGAATAAAAATGAAGTTTTTGAAGTTATTAAGCAAAACATTGTTAAAGTTTTACCTGGGATTTCTAAAGAACAGGTTGATATTGGAAAAAGTTTAAGTGAGCTAGGTGCAAATTCTATAGATCGCATGGAGGTGGTGGTGCTTAGCATGGAAAGTATAGGTATTAAATTTCCATTAGTAGAGCTTGCGGAGATCAAAAATTTGGAAGGTCTAGTTGAATTTTTTTATAATAAATCTAATAATTAATATATAAAAAGGCTAATATAATTTAACTATAGTTTAGCAGAGATAATTAGGTTTGGCGCATGGGTTTGTAGTATTAGTATCTATCTTACTTTATTTTTATAGAAAATTAAGCATTTATTAGGTATTTTTTATGATATGTATAACTGGGTTGGGCGTCTTGACTTCTATCGGAAATAAAGTATCTGAATATACTAAATCTTTAAAGATGGGTATTAGTGGCATAAAAAATGCTAGTAGTTTAACTCCACATTCAATAGTTCCTTTTGTAGCTGAATTTCCTCAATTTTCTTTTCAAGATTGCCTTAAAAATTATTCCGCATACCCCG
>CAZTPH010000046.1:7090-9300 GCA_964614705.1 uncultured Coxiellaceae bacterium | reverse complement strand
GAGAGATAAATTATTCGAGCGTAGATCTAAACCAGCTGCCGCCTGAGATTTTGCTAGAGGAATTTGGCCTGACTAAAGACGCCACCTTAGAAGAGATTAAAAGTACATATCGACAATACGCTAAGCAACATCATCCAGACCACGGAGGCAATCAAGAGCAATTTAGTCAGATTACCAATATCTACCGTGCACTGGTAAGTAAAGCGCCAAAAATAATAACTGA
This sequence comes from uncultured Coxiellaceae bacterium, assembly GCA_964614705.1. Lineage (GTDB taxonomy): Bacteria > Pseudomonadota > Gammaproteobacteria > UBA9339 > UBA9339 > CAZTPH01. The sequence goes on along the minus strand of CAZTPH010000046.1, from coordinate 9,077 downwards.
AAATCGTTTGCTGCCAAAAGACCAAACTATTTTGGCGCAAGAGCAAACAGCAGGTAAGACCAACTCTGCAAAAAAAACTTCCTCTGAAGAAATTTTACTACCAACTTTATCCGCGCCATGTGATTATTTGAATATAAAAACCTGTTCATCTAGGCAAACTAAAACTTCAGTAACAGATATATTACTTAAGCCGATCAATTGGGTAAATAAGTTCTGTAACACTGTTTTTGATTTTTTATTCCCTGTTAAAGCAGCTTATGCTTTGGATTTCAATACCGTATTACAACATAACCAAGCTATCCCAGGCGCTTATCAGCAAAACCTGCAACAACCAAAAACTGTACCTAATACAAAATCCTTTATGCCAGAACCACCCAAAGAATCCCAAATCTTTTTCTCTATATCTATCACCTACGGACATAATAAAAACCAGCAAAATATAAATAATTGGTTACAAAACACCAAACAACTTTCATTGAAAGATTTTAAAAGATTTACAACCGTATATAACAGTGAGAGCGAGATTAAAAATGCCATGGGGAAAAATTCAATTATGGTTGGTATTAGACCAATAGATCTATTAGAAACAAGCAAACTTTCTATAACTTTTGGCTACTATACTGATTGGCTGCATAAATACAACTTAGATTTATCCCACTCTCAATTTTTTTGGACAGATAGTCAGGGAAAATTACATAACATGGGTTTTTTTAACGACAACCTCATGCGCCCAGACTTTGATTTTCTAGACAAAGGCATGTACCATGTATACAGATTCAGCCTGATAAAACACGATGTACCTTACACTAATGACTTCAAACAGATGTTAAGGATATTAGATGAAGCAAAAGGGCCTGATCCATATGACGCAACACATAATAATTGTCATCATGCAGTACTCAGGAATCCATTATTTAATCTTAACATTCCTCTTTCAGCGATTACTGGAGTTGTAACAGAATAAAAAAGATGATTGCTTTTATGAGTTATGCCGCCTACTATATTAACTTTTGAACCTTACAAAAACAAGCTACGGCACCATAACCCATGACAAAAAGAATAGTGTTTATTCCAAGCAGAGCATTATATTGTCCGACTGATTAACTAGTGAGACATATCTTTAATTGTGAGTCTCAAAAGAAAACTTTAAAACTGTAGCAAAAAGAAAAAATGAATATCCATGGTACTTACGTTCATGGTATCACCTGTTTCAAACCACACTTACTTTGATTTACTAAGTAAATTTATGCATACTTTACCCCCGAACTTACCCCCGGGATTTTAAGTAAGGATTTTAAAAAATAGCTGCGGAAATTATCAGTGTCTCTAAGTCGTCAACACACAAAAAACGTATTTATTTACCATAATCGCTACTTAGCGCAAATCTAACTAAAAAGTTAAAAAATGCCCTACCAAATCTACATATTTTTATGCTAACTCACTTGTTCAACGCAATAATTACGCCTCTTAACATATTGCCTAACTAATGTAGTAACAGTTACTAATATAGTAACCACACAAGCGGCCATTAAATAATATGCAACACTATATATGTTATTGAAGCGCTCTATCAACCACATGGAAAAAATAGGCGCTACTCCACCAAAAGCTACCGCAGTAAAATTCCAACAAAATGCTACACTAGTAGCCCGAATATTAGTCGGAAATGACTCTGCAACTAAAGGGTTCAAAGTACCTTCGGTCATACCTATTAATACCCCCATAAGTAGAGAAAATAGCAACACCATACTAAAATTACCTGCCTGGAGATAATTTATAAACGGATAAACTGCAATAAAAATCCCTATGGTCCCTAATAAGATAATATATCTTTTATTAATTTTGTCGGATAAATACCCAAAAATAACTGTAGATACAGTGTAGCTAATAACTGTAAATAAATTAAATTTACCAGCAACATGTTCATCATAATGCAAAAACTTTATCATCATGCTTTTACCAAAAATAAAAACTATAAAATAGAAAA
>CAZTPH010000046.1:0-7080 GCA_964614705.1 uncultured Coxiellaceae bacterium | reverse complement strand
ATATCGCTCGTACAATAAGGGATTATAACCGAAATAAAAACTATAAAAAATGCTATTTGAGTAGTAACAAATATGGCAAATAATTTAAATATGGTTTTTTTGTGATTTCTTATCATTTCCATAAATGGATTAGTAACAATTTGGCTACTCTGCTTAGCTATAATAAAATCTTCGGTTTCTAACAAGGATTTACGCATGTAAAATCCCACCAGTGCCCCTAACACACTAATAAAAAAAGGAATCCTCCAAGCAAAAGAATAGATTTCTTCAGTAGTAATAAAAGATTCTATAATAAAAATAGTACAGGCACTAAGCACCAATCCCAATCCAACTCCAGTTAGCGCTAAACACCCAAAAAATCCTCTTTTATCTTGAGGTACAGACTCAAAAAGATAAACACACGAAGCCCCAAATTCTCCACCGAGTGCTACCCCCTGCATAATACGTAGTAATACCAAACAAATAGGTGCGGCTATACCAATTTGGCTATAGGTAGGCAATAGCCCGATACAAAGTGTAGGAATTGACATTAGTAACATAGTTACAATTAACATCTTTTTTCTACTATACCTATCACCAATATAACCAAAAATAATACCGCCTATAGGCCGTGCTGCAAGACCAATTGCAAAGGTAGCAAATGTCATAATCATAGAAACATAAGTATTACCAACTGCAAAAAATAAATCACTAATTACCGTAGCAAAATATGCATACAAAGTGTATTCATACCACTCTAATACATTACCAATAGAAGAAGATAATAAAGATTTTATTACAGTTTTAGCTGATAATTTAACCATACAATAACTCCCTAAATATTAATCAAAATTATTTATTACTTTATCCAACTCATTACTAATATTATAATATTTAAATTTAACTCTTTTGGTCAATTGACAGCCAAGTTCATAAGGTGATGTTCCTGCTTGGTAGGCAATATTCTCTACTGGCAAACCTTTACCCCATAATATCACTAAATCACCAACTTTTGCATTAGCTACATCAGTAATATCTATAGTGATATAATCCATAGATACTCTACCAATCACCAAGCAATACCTCCCATGAACTAAAACCATAGTTCCTGGTTTTATATGCCATGGATAACCATCACCATAACCTATAGCAATCACTCCCATCAAAGTATCTTTTTGACAAACCCATGTACTACCATATCCAACAGCATCACCTCGTTTAACTTTTTTAATGGTTATAATTTTAGAAGTTAAGGTTAAAACAGGAAAGAGCCCCATCTGCTCACTACAGACCCCTGGTATAGACGAAATACCATACAAAAATATCCCGGGTCTTACCCAATCATTGTGTGACTGAGACCAATTAAAAATTGCCGCAGAATTAGCAAGCCCCTTATCTCCATCCCAATTTGTAGTAACTTTTTTAAATAAATCGATCTGTTCAACAGTTTTTCCATCATTACTATCTGCATCAGAAAAATGAGTTATATAATGTAACGGTTTCTTAACTTGTTTATTTTCTAAAAGTCGCTGATTTGCCACTATAGCATCTTGAGGATAAAAACCTAAACGATTCATACCAGTATCTATTTTTAACCATACTGAAACCGGCTTTCTTAATTTAACTTTTTCTAAAAGATCTAACTGCTCAAAATTGTGCACAACTATCTCTAAATTACAATCAGATATACTGACCAACTCTTCATCCTGTAAAAAACCACCAAATATCAGAATTCTTGCTTGAATGTTTGCACGATACAATTCTAATGCTTCACATACATTTGCGACCCCAAGAGCATCTACTTTGGTTGATAAAAATTTAGAAACTTCTACTGCACCATGGCCATAAGCATCACTTTTTACCAACGCCAAAATCTTACTTGACTTAGCTGTGTTTTTAATAAACATCAGATTACTATACAAAGCTTCTAAATCTACATGAGCTATCGTTCGAAAAAAGTCCATTGTATATCCCAATTAATTAAAACATCATTCTATTCTATTTATTCGCCAGCAAGTAATTTTTACCCATATAGCTTACCAAAAAAATCTATAATAAAAACTATTTTTTATCTACATCAAAATAGACAATCGTCCCATATTATGACCACTTAGTATTTATTTGTCACGCGACAATTATAGTATTTCCCAATTTCAAATAATCCGCAAGAAGAAATAATAAATACGCTCTCGACTAATACTTGCAGTATTCTCTTTCTGCAGACAAACAGAAATTTGATCAGGACTCCAATCAAATAGGATTATTTAAATTACAATTTTAGCTTAAAAACCAAACTACTATTTTTACTTAATTTACATTGACGACCATTTAAATATCTTTCATTATTCAAAATTAAATATTGTGATTTGTTTAATAATAAAATAGAATCCGACATAATTTAATAATTAACTAATAAAATCAAATGAATACTACTAGCAAGTTCATTGGCAGTACTTTAATTGTGATCGGCACTACTATAGGCGCTGGCATGCTTGCCCTACCAATGGTTAGCGCCTCAGCAGGATTTTTTTGGTCTGTGATTTTAATGACACTAATATGGATTATCTCTACGATAACCGGTTTATTGATCATAGAAATTAACTTAGCTTTACCAATTGAACACTCAACATTTAATTCCATGGCAGGAAAAACTCTTGGTATTCCCGGCAAAATTGCAACCTGGGTATCTTATCTATTTTTACTATATGCCATTATATCAGCTTATATAATCGGCGAATCAGATATTTTAGTCCAGTACCTACATACATCTTTTGGGATCAACATCCACCATGTTTCAACTGCAATATTATTTACTACAATTTTCGGTATCGCCGTATTTTGGAGCACTAAAGCTACTGATTACTTTAATCGTGGCTTAATAAGCCTGAAGGGGATCCTAGTAATCATTGCCCTAATAGTGACAATACCACATATTGATATTAATAAATTAATAATTAATCATGCGGCTTCGAATATGAAGTATCTATATATTGCCACACCAGCATTTATCTCTGCTTTTTGCTACCAATTTGTAATACCTAGCATAAGAATATATATTGGCGATAACCCAAAGCAATTAAGATTAATCGTTATTACAGGAACAACCGTAGCATTTTTTGTTTATTTTCTATGGTTAGCAGCCACTTTAGGTGTGGTTCCGCACCATGGTGAAAATAGTTTTTTAAGTTTGGCGCAAAATAAAGAAGCTTCGGTTGGTATCTTTACTCAACTATTAATATTCATAGTAAAAAGCAAATGGGTTGCTAAGACCATTAATGGCTTTACCATTATAGCTATGACAACTTCCTTTTTAGGAGCATCGTTAGGACTTTTTGACTTTTTAGCCGATGGTCTTAAGCGCCAAAACACAAGATGGGGTCGTTTACAAACCGCCATACCAACTTTTGTTCCACCATTATTAATCGCTCTGTTATGTCGCAAAGGATTTGTTATAGCTATCAATTATGCCGCCATATTCGTGGCTTTTTTATGCATTGTTTTACCTGCCATGATGGCTTATAAGGTACGTAAAAATCAAGCCATGCAATCACCATACAAAGTAAAAGGTGGAAATATTATGTTATCTACTGTTTTTCTAAGCGGTATTATTTTTATATTGCTAGCTATATTATATATTTTTAATGCATTGCCAGGGATAAGATTTGGATAAAAGATAAATGATACAAATCAATGAAAAAATACTAACAACAATAAAACGAGGAACCACAGAGGTTTTGCTTGAAGCTGAGCTTCGGGAGAAACTGCTTAGCAAAAGACCTCTTACTATCAAAGCTGGTTTTGATCCTACCGCTCCAGATATTCACCTGGGACATACAGTACTGATCAATAAACTGCGTCAATTTCAAGAATTGGGACACAACGTAATTTTTATTATTGGCGATTTTACTGCTGCAATTGGCGACCCAACCGGCAGAAATGTTACTCGTCCCCCGCTGGCAAAAGATGAAATACTTACCAATGCAGAAACCTACAAAAAACAGGCTTGTAAGATTCTACTACCAGAAAAAACGCAATTTTTATTTAATTCTTCTTGGTTAGAAAAGCTTACTCCAACTGAAATAATTAAATTAACCTCTACTTATACTGTAGCCCGTATGTTAGAACGCGATGATTTCAGCAAAAGATATGCGGCAAACAAAGCTATCGGTATCCATGAATTTCTCTATCCTCTACTACAAGGTTACGACTCAGTAGCTATTAAAGCTGACATTGAACTTGGAGGAACCGATCAAAAGTTTAATCTTTTGATGGGGCGAGAATTACAAAAGCATTTTGGTCAACCATTACAAACTGTAATTATGACTCCACTTCTTGAAGGTCTAGACGGTAAAAACAAAATGTCTAAGTCTCTAGGAAATTATATTGGCATTGACGAGTCACCAGATGAGATCTTTGGCAAACTGATGTCTATCTCGGATGAGTTGATGTGGCGTTATTTTGAGGTCTTAAGCTTTAGAACCACCACAGAAATTCAAAGATGGCATAATGAGGCAAGTAATAACTTAACCAATCCAAGAGACCTTAAAATTAAATTAGCTTTAGAGATTGTAGAACGATTCCAGAATAAAGAAGCGGCAGAAAAAGCTCACCAAAACTTCATCGCGCGTTTCCAACAAAAGCAGACGCCAGATGATCTAGAGATTACCACAATAAATATTGAACAAGACCATATCCAGATCGCTGCTCTATTAAAGCTAGCCGGACTAACCACAGGTACCTCAGAAGCAATCCGCCTAATTAAACAGGGCGGAGTAAAATTAAATAGTGAAAAAATAACCGACCCCTACTTAGTAGTAGCTAAAAATACCACCCATCTATACCAAGTTGGCAAGCGTAAATTTGCTAAAATCAAAATAACTTAACTAAACCCTAAAAACATTAATTGCAACCATAGCGATGTTTTTTGGCTAGGCAGAAAAATCTGCCAAAATCTAAATTAAGGAACCATTCCATTAGTCCCATATGATAAAATGCCAACACCCAGAATTGATTAATCCAGTATCTACAGACGATAGTCGTGCAAACTCTTTTAAATGTTATCCGTTTTGGAAGAACTTCGGGAAGGATTGGTGCCAAGTCCTGTTGCTTGAAGTCTTAAGTCTGGAGTAACTGCTCGTTGCATTTTAAATGCTATCATACCCCGGTTTCGTCACCATCTCAGGATGCTTATCTTTTAAAAACTTGATCAGATCTCTATGTAAATCTACATACTCTGATCTTGGTATTTTATGTTTCTCGTACCCACCAATAAACATTATGGTAAGATCGAAATGTAATTCAACGCATCATATCTTCGGTAAGATTTTTAGTTGAGGCAACGGGATCAGGATTATTCAGCAACTAATTAAAAAATAAAGCCTGTTATATGGTAAAAATCCCTCCCAGATTAGATAAATTATCAAAAATCCTATTATTATTTTTAAAAAATAGTATAATCGCGCCATTCTCCGGTTGCCGGTAAGGATTGATAATAGAACTGATGCCGCTTAAATTAGCCGAACCATTTTGCGTTACTGATAGTGTCTTACACGACATTATGTTTTCTTGTCCCACTGGGATTCACATTAAAGATGCTAAAACTGGCCATTATCTGGATGGCAATCAAGCATTGATGGATTTTTTTGACCTGCGCGATATTAAAGATTTACTTGGTTTTAGCGTGCTAGATATAGACAAATTTATGCGGCCATATTGGGGGTTAGGTTATGCCCAAAGAGTAGCTGAGCTAGATCGCAAGGTGGTCGCAAGTAGCGCCAGCCAAAAAAACCTTAATGAAATAATGTTTGATACCAATAACCTAGTATATATTCAAGACCTAATTAAAATACCACTGGCAGGTCAGGGTAATAGAGTCAAGGCTATTTTGACCATCTTTACCAACAAAACCCAGGAGACAGACCCATTTACCCTCTTAAATATCTACACCAAAATGTATGACAACCCATCGATTGGGATAAAAAACTTCATGAGATTTCTTAAATTAACAGATTTTTTTCAAGAAGATCTAACCTATAAAGAGATCATCTGCTTAATGCATATGCTAGTAAAATCAGATCACAAAATTGTCGCTAAAAAATTGAATATTAGCATTAGAACCGTAGAAACCCACGCCTCTCACATCACCAAAAAACTAAAAAGCGGTGATATTACTACCGTTTTAACTCACCTAAGGAGTAGAAAAATATGAACGCTATATCAAACCCCAAAAAACTATATCTGCTTGGCTTATTTGGCAATATTGCAGAATGGTACGATTTTTCTATCTACAGCTATATGGCAGCAGTTATCGGCCAAATATTTTTTGCTACCAGTACTCCACAACTAGCGGCCATTAAAGGTTTTGCAGTTTTTTCACTCAGCTACTTAGCTCGCCCTTTTGGTAGCATATGCTTTGGGTATATTGGCGACAAATTTGGCCGACGTAAATCGTTACGCCTATCGCTCATGATGATGGCAATTCCTGCGGTGCTAATTGGTATGTTGCCAACATATAGCAGCATCGGAGTGTTGGCCACAATTTTACTAATAATAACCAGATTTACTCAAGGACTAGCGGTAGGCGGCGAATACCCAGGCGTTGCATGTTACGTCTATGAGTCAGCCTCTCCAAATCGCAAAAAATTCTTCTGTAGCATTGCAGTTGCAAGCCCAGCAATTGGTATGTTGATTGGATCTGCTGTGGTAACCATCTTATACAATCTATTATCAAAAGAGCTAATAAATGAGTGGGCGTGGAGAATCCCGTTTTTATTAAGCATTTTTGTCTTGCTATTTATTTTTTATATCAGAAAAGACCTAGAAGAAACTGCCGAATTTTCTCAATCTTGCAATATGATCGACCGAAAAAACTATAACAAAAATCTATTTACCGAATTATTACAACACAAAAAATCTTTCTTACAAGGGGTGTTAATTTGGATCTTCTTAGAAATATCGTTTTATCTGTTATTTGTGTGGATGCCGACATATCTTAGTGTTTTTTTGGACTTTGCTGCTGATAAAAGCTTCTTTAATAACTCAGTGGGATTATTATCGATGGTAATAATTACAATATTAGTAGGATATCTAGCTGAAATTAAA
>CAZTPH010000045.1:0-9352 GCA_964614705.1 uncultured Coxiellaceae bacterium | reverse complement strand
AAAGATTTATCTAAGATGTTAACTTTAGAAGCTATATCAGAATTAGAAAGAAGCTAATTATTGATTAAGATAATTGTTGATCAATTTTTTATAATTAGAAGTTCTTTTAATCTTGCTAATGGCGTGGTTAAGGATTTTTACCAGTTCGGGATGCTGTTTTGCTACAGCAATCCCGAATTTGTGCCAGACTAAATTTTTGTATTTTGCAGGCAAGCCTATAAGTCGGTAGGTAGATCGGTTGGCTTGGCGCGAACGCCAATTTCTGATGACCAGTTCATCATCCATAACTGCGTCACAATCGCCATTCTGTAATGCACGGTAGAGTTTTTCGTAGCTGTCGTAGATTTTTATTGTTACCGATGAGCCATATGTTTTTCGTATCAGTTCTGGATAGCAAGTTTCAGCTAATATACCGATTTTTTTCCCCTTGATCTCATTTGGTGCTCCGCCGAACAGATTTTTTTTGGTGGCGATTAGTTTGGTGGTACTGAAAAAATATGGCTTGGTAAAGAGCAGTTCTTGGCGCTGATAATTTTTATTGATAGTAATGGCGCCTATCCAAACGTCATATTTATTTGCCGTTAGAGATGGGGTTAATTGTTGAAAGGTTTCATTTTTGAATGTGCACTCAGCTGATAAATTTTTACAGATAAGTTTGGCCAGCTCTATATCGAAACCAGACGGTTCTTGATTTTTATCAAGGGTAACAAATGGTGGGTAAACCGATGTTCCAAACTTAATCTTTAATTTTTGGGCAAAAGATGAGCAGGTTATCAAAGATAACCAGATGAAAGTGGAGAAAATGAGTCGTTTTTTGCTCATATATCCTCTAAAAGCGCACTGATTATAAACGTTTTTTTAACCGGGTACTATATTCAGTTGTAATATTTTTATTCGGGTGGTATAAGCCACCACAAATTAAGGCTTAATTAAGGTTGAGAAGATATGTCGTTAAAATCAGATAGATGGATAGAGGAAATGGCCAATTCTTGCCAGATGATAGATCCTTTTGTTGCAAAACAAGTGAAAGCATCTAGTGATACACCGTTAATATCTTATGGTCTTTCCAGTTATGGTTATGATGTTCGTTTGGCTAGTGAATTTAAAATTTTTACCAATATCAAATCTACAGTGGTTGATCCTAAAAATTTTAATTTTGATAATTTTGTGGATTTAAATGCAGATGTATGTGTTATACCTCCTAACTCTTTTGTGCTTGGCAGAACGCTTGAGTACTTTAAAATTCCGCGCAGTATTTTGGTGATTTGTTTAGGAAAATCTACCTATGCTAGATGCGGTATAATAGTTAACGTTACTCCGCTTGAACCAGAATGGGAGGGACACATTACTTTGGAATTTTCTAATACTACTAATCTGCCAGCCAAGATTTATGCTAATGAGGGTGTGGCACAATTGCTCTTTTTAGAAGCAGATGAGCCATGTATGGTTTCTTATAAGGAGCGTAATGGCAAGTATCAGGGTCAGCGTGGTGTAACTTTACCAAAAATTTAGGAGGCAAAGTGAAAATTATCAGTCAATATTGGGAGTGGTTACAGACGCCTGTTGGGGTGTCTAAAATTATCGAGCTTGCCGGACGTACCTGCTATAAATCTGAAAACCGCATCACTGATGATTCAGCGGATAAATTTGCTAAGATGATTTTAGATTTAGGGCATGAGACGGTAATTGAGCATGTTAGTGCTTCAGTCCGTTTTATTACTAATCGTGGTGTTACTCATGAATTAGTTCGTCATCGTTTAGCTAGTTATTCCCAAGAGAGTACGCGCTATGTTAAGTACAGTGATGAGTTGATATTTATCAGGCCAGTGTGGTGGGATGACCCCAAATATAGCAGTAAGCAACAACGACACTGGGAAGATGCGATGAAACAGGCGGAAAAATCGTATTTTATCGCAATTCAAGATGGCGATCACCAAGAGCAAGCGCGCGATATTTTGCCACATGCAATTAAGACTGAGATTGTGGTAACTGCAAATCTCAGGGAGTGGCGCCATATTTTTGATCTACGTTGTGCTAAAAAGGCCCATCCGCAGATGGTGGCTCTGATGAAAGATTGTTTGGTGGGGTTTGCCAAAGAGATCCCAGTGGTCTTTGACGATTTAGTGAATAAATATATCGCAAGGTAACAGAGTTAGTTATTTGCTAATCTTTGATCGAGCGTTATAATGGGATAACTAAATTTTTGTGAGGTGGATATGCCATCATTTGACGTAGTTTCTAAAGTTGATAAACACGAGCTGGCCAATGCTATTGACCAAGCTAACCGTGAAGTTAAGAATCGTTTTGATTTCAAAGATACTAATGCAAATTTTGAGCTTGCAGATAATGTAATTAATTTAGTGGCACAAAATAAATTTCAACTGCAGCAGATGCAGCAGATTTTGGAGCCTAAGTTGGTTAAACGAGGGATAGATCTTAGCTGTTTAGATCGAGGTGAAATTCAGGAAAGTTTACATGAGGCTAAACAAAAGATTACTATCAAGTATGGTATTGATCATGAGATGGGTAAAAAGATTAATAAGTTGATTAAAGAGTCTCAGTTGAAAGTTCAGTCCAGTTTAATGGGAGAGCATGTTAGAGTTACTGGTAAAAAAAGGGATGATCTCCAAGCGGTTATGGCTTTATTGCGTAAGGAGCCCCTCAATATACCATTAATTTTTGAGAATTTTAGGGATTAACCATAACCGGTGGTTGCAATAGCGGCATAACTTATTGAAAAAATAACTTTTTTCTTATCCGAAAAGTAGGTTCTAGTTTGGAATATTTTTTAAAAAACTATTGATCCCCGGTCTTTATTTCTCCTTAAGCTTAATTTATACTGAGCACGGTTTTATTAATCTATCTAACTTCGGAGAGATGTTGTGAAAAACAAACTTATAGCTGTTGCTGCTTGTGCTGTATTTTTTAGCGGCTCTGCTTTTGCTGAAGGGGCTGTAAAAAAAGCCAGTTCTAAAGCAAAAGGTGAGACTGTAAATTCCCGTACTATGACCTTAGAAAGAAAGGTCGAGGCTCTACAAAATAAATTAGATGCGATGGAAAAGAGTGAGCAAAAAACTGCCAATGACTTGGGCATGTTAGCTGAAATGTATGCTCATGGTCCTGCGGTGGTAACTTCACCTGCTCTTGGCGTACGTCGTTCGGCAGATAATGCTAAAGATTTGATGGTTAACTTGCCATCTATTAATGAAGATTTGGTGTTGTTAAAGCTGCGTCAAAAGATGGATAACTATGCAACTGAGCATGGCATTCCAATTCCAGAGCGTCCAATTATCGCAGTTAGCGGATATGTCGAAGGTAAGGTTGAATATAAACAAAAATATCAAAGAACTAAAAGAACAGACGTTGATTTGTCTGGTGCTGAGTTAGATGTAATTGGTGAGGCAAGCCCATGGGCGACTGCTGCGATGATTGTTACCTATAATAACTCCAATCCTGATGATATCAATAGAGTAAAGGACTCCAAAATAAAGCTTGATCGTGGATTTTTAACTATTGGTCAGCTGAACAAATTTCCTCTCTATCTCACCGTTGGTCAAGTTTTTGCGCCATTTGGTACCTATAGCAGCTATATGTTAACTGATACATCAACCAAGAAGATCGGTAGAGTTAAAGATAGAATGTTGATCGCAGGTTATAGTGTTGGTGATACTTGGGGATCAGTCAATGCGCAAGTTTATGGTTTTCCGGGGGAGACTAAGGTAGCGGATCACAACTTCTTTCAGCATACCGGTTTTAATTTGAGTTATGAGTATCTATTAGAGAAATTTAATTTCTCTCTTGGAGCTAGTATTATTGGCAATATAGCTGAATCTGAAGGTATGCAGGATAATGTTTTCGCTAAGACTGATGGTACAGAGAGTATTACCAGTAAAGTTTGTGGTTTAGATGTAAGAGCAAAGGTTGGTTATGATATGTTTACTTTGTTAGCTGAGTATACTGGTGCGACCAAGAAGTTTGATGCAGCCGATTTGAGCTTTAATAGTCAAGGCGCAAAACCACGAGCGTTTAATATCGAAGGCGCAGTAGAGTTCAATATCTATGGCAAACCTAATACCTTTGCTATCGGTTATGGCCGCACTTGGCAGGCTTTGGCTTTAAACCTACCAAAACATGACCTCTTTGCTATGTATAATGTCTCTTTAATCAAAAATACCATTCTCAGTTTTGAGTATAGACATGATATTAATTACAATTGGGGTGATGAAGGGAAAGGGAAAGGAAGTGATTCTTTAAAAGTCAATGGTACCGGTAGACACCAAAATATCTTCAGAGCAACTCTGGGAGTATATTTTTAGTAGTTGTTGTTTAACTTTTATCTCAAAAAAAGCGCCGCCCTGCGGCGCTTTTTGTTTGGGTGAATGTGTAAAGGTGATGTCAACTTTGGGGATGTTATTCACTCTATTGAGTTGCAAAAATTTTTAGGATAATGTTGAATTTTGTGATACCCTCACCTGAGGGTCAAAGATAATAGTATAAATTGAAGCTTATGAATAAAAAAACGCAGTGGTCTTTTAACGAAGTTATGAAATTCTATTGGCGGATCTGGAATTATCGCTTGTTTAAGGAGCGTGCTGAAATTGCAAGTCTACTAAAATTTGTTAAGGTTGGGGAGACTGCAATAGACATCGGAGCATACAAAGGGGCGTATACTTACTGGATGTCAAAAGCTGTTGGTGTCACAGGAAGGGTTTATGCATTTGAACCTCAAAAACACGCTTATAATCGCCTGCTCGGCATTCTTAATGACATAAACATAACAAACGTTATTCTTGAGCCCAAAGGTTTGTCATCGAAAACTGGTGAAATGCGCTTAAACATTCCAAACCAAAACAAAGGAGGTTCTCCTGGTGCCACTTTCGAAGTTAAAAGTAACGAAGAGTATCAAGTAAAATATAGTGTGCAAGTTGAAAGTTTAGATAGTTATTTTGAAAAACTAAATATAGATAAAATAAGTTTTATTAAATGTGATGCTGAAGGACACGAATTAGAAATATTCCGTGGAGGAGTTAATATCTTAAAAAAATATAAACCAATATTACTATTTGAATGTGAGAACAGGCATTTACAAGAACATAAGATAGAGGATGTATTTGTTTTTTTAAGACAATTTGGGTATGAGGGACAATTTATTTGCCGAAATCAATTACTGCCAATGAGTGATTTTCAAATTGACAAACATCAGATAATTAATCAAGAGCCATATGTTAATAATTTTCTTTTTATCCATAAAACACTAGTCATATAAAAAGGAGAGCTCTATTATGATAAAAAAAATCGGTTGTAGTTTAATAATTTTTCTTGCTTATACAACTTGCTTGGCATCAAATGAGTTTGTATATAATGAAATGATCATACCTTTACATAAAAAAGTAGATAGTCTCGAAGAAGCTCTTACCAAGAAAGTAGATAAATTATGCCAGGAAATTACCGATTTAAAGGCTCAGTTGGATGAAACCAAAGTTCAGTTGGCTGAGAAGAGCGCTAGAGATATTTCCATTATCAATGATCTGCAGAACAATATTTTTGAGGAGATTAAAAAGATCCCTGATTTTAAACAATTGGAAGACTATATCAACGCCCAAGTGGACGCGCAGATAGATAGTTTAAAACTCGAGATGAAGCGAGATCTGCTACGGACATTGCGCCTGCAGCTAATCCAAGACGGAAAAGATGCCGAAGCGAAGACTGATAATCCTAAACCCACAACAAAAGATGAGCTATAGATCACACGAGATATAGGCGTATCTGTAATCACGGTTTTAACTACGATGAAGGTATAATGGATCCCGCGACCATTCGTAGTTTACCCTTCTTCGTCGCGGGACGACGAGTGTATAGTGGATCCCGCGGTCGCTAAAAAGCGCGCCGCGGGACGACTTCCAAATGCGGTCGCTGAAAAACGCAACACTGTACGACGTCCAAATACAGTCGCTAAAGGCGCGTCGCGGGACTACCTATTCATAGTCTTCCCGCGGCTTCGACCGCGGGACCTACTGTGCATATGCCACCGAGACAACCACGTCGTGTCCCAACCACTTGATGCATAATTATATTGCGCCCATACAGGGCGCTTTTATATGCTTTGTCTACTCGGGGTTACCTTCACCGCTTCGCGGTTCAGTCACCCCGAGCTATAAATATCATACCCCGGCGGAGTGTTCCAACCATCTCTAGCGAATATCGCGAAATAACTGTTGTGAAATTTTCGGGGGATAAGGGGTGAAGTGACTTCACTCCAAACACCCAAGGAATAATTTATAGTATTCCCCAATTTTCGGACCACTGAATTTCGTAAAATGACCGCTTCGAAATCTTGGGCGTGATGCTAAATCTAAAAGTCCCGCAAGGGACGTGATATTTATAGCCTATGGTGACCTAGCCACAACGTGGCGACGGGAACCATAGGAAAACTATTGACCAAAAATCCGCGCCCTGAAAGCGGCGCAATATTATGCTGGACATTTACCGGGTTTTTAGAATTTTTCCGCTTTGTTTATGGTGGTGCGGTTTTTTTCGTGCTATTATTACCCGAAACTAGGAAATATACGTACTGTATATTTTTGGGATTTGTCTTTGGAATATCGTCTACGTCTATAACTATGGTGGTTAAGGAGGGGTTATGATGAGAAAAAGATTTTTTATTTGTTTAACTTGTTTGTTATCAGTAACTAGTGGGCATGGTATAGCAGATGGGTTGGATTTTGTAGAGAGCTCTAACCATCAGCATTTTCTGCATGGCAAAGTGGCTGATCTGGTTTTGAAAAATCCTGATGTTGTAAAAGATTCTGATTTTGGAGGGGCTGTCTTTGAACCAATTCCTTTTGAACAAGTTATAGATTCAGCCTTCAAACAACGAGAGCAATATTTTAAGGAGAGCAAGGCTGCAAGAACTGTTTTGGGAGTAGTTGGCAATACGGTAGAAAGCGCCTCTTGGGCATTAGCTAGTATAGTACCTGCTAATAACCAATATTCTTTCGCAGCAAAATTTACTTTAATGGGAGCTGGTAAATTAACCTCATACGCATTATCTAGTCAAGGAGATTATCTTAGCAAGACCCTTCAGGAAAAAGGAAAGCGCGTCGTCATTGATGCTTTGGATCAATATCGTCGAGATCACAAAATATCTATACAAAATTTGGCCAAACTTACTCCTGAACAAGCTTTTAAAGCTATTAATCTTGATGGCCTTCTTTCATCTTCGAAGGTTGTTAAAAATTTTAGCGATGAGGAGCGTGCAGTTTTTCATTTAAACCTCTATCAAGCGATGAACGATAATTTGAAATATATTGCCGATCATGGCGACAAAGCATTACGCGATCAGGGAGACCGTATCGTAACCAATTTAGGCAGCAAAATTGATGATTATGCTGGTCAAGTCGCCCAAAGCTGGCAAGGGGCTAAAAAGTTGTTTCAGAAAAATAACGATCTGCTAGGTGCAATTGGCAAAAATCTAGGCAAAATTAATAATGGTCTCCAAGCGATCAATCAGCGTGTTATAGATAGCGCCAATTTATTGGAAGATGTTTCTGCAGATGTCTTTTTCATAAGAGAAACGATCTTTGAAAATATGAGCCCCAAGCAAAAATTAGCCGCGCTGCAACGAGACCTGATTAGAATAGATGACCCTGTGAAGAAAGAGCAGAAGATAAAGGAGATTGAGATCGTCGTACAAAAACAAGAACTTTACGATAATGTCCATAACTTTTTAAGGGGTGCAGGAGATGTAGTGGAGATTTTTAGCGATCTAGGCGTCATAGATGGTAAAACAGCTCAAGTTATTGGCACAGGTGTTGCTGTGACATCTACAGCCTTTGATCTGGTGCAGGGCGTTTCTAGTTTATTTAACGCAGATGCGGCTGACCTTCTCCAAGGTATCGTTAACCCACTTTCGGCTGTTAAAACCTTGGTCAAACTTTTTGGTTTTGGCGGCGATGCTGAAGGTGCGCGCCATGAGCAGATTATGAATGCACTAGCAGGCTTGGCTCGTGGACAAGAGCAGATCATGAAGAATCAAAAAATCATGGTTGAGTATTTAGATATCATCAACAAAAACATAGCATTGCTAAGTGAACAGATGACTAAACAGATTGAGATGGTGTTAAAAGGGCAGGAGCAGCTACTAGCTCTAATCAGGGATGACCTAGCTTGGTATCATAAGGATACGATGGAAAAGCTAGATAAGATGCATTTTAATATCAACACCGCTATCGAAATAGTAAACGAGATCTTAACGAAAGATATCAAACAATGTAGGGAGTTTTTAGATAGCAGATTATTGTTTGATGAATATGAAGGAGAAAAGATTCCCACTTATAATTTTGAAGATGGCGAGTTTAAATCTTATGCCGACTTGAGTTACCATTTTGATAATTATCATAATAGTTATCAAGAGTGTGAAAAAGGGATTAGACATGCCTTTTCTCACGGTGGTCAGTCTAGCAATTATCCATTTAGTGCAATTTTTCAAGTAGCGCCAAAGAGCTCCACTAACGATCGAGGTGATCCTATCTACGGCTTTGTCGAGCTGTACGATAAAATGGTCTCTTTTGTCAAAAAATATGCTCATCTTTTGAATGTAGAAGAAGATAAGGTTTTCGCCGCACTCTTCATTCCTTGGCGCGATCCTCTAACCTTAGAAGATAAGCTAACTAATATCAAAGAGTGGCAGAAAGACTATTTATCTAGTGTTCCAGAAAAAGCAATTAAGAGGCCGCTATCTTTATTTGATAAACTGTTAGATGCTACTAGCGTCATAGAATACAGCAAAGATCTCTTAGGGATGCATTACTATGTCCAGCTGACTAATAAAGGCAAGCTTTATCCTTTAGAAGTGATAAAGGAAGGAGAGCGTGGCAAGGGTCATTCAGATTATAGTATCGTTATGAGTGGTCATAGTTATCTAAGATTTGCTTTGAAGTTGATCGAGACTACCATTGCCGAGCAGAGCCTCTTGAGCGGTGATGTTGTTTTGCCCATTATGAAGAAGATTTTTAATGGCTATTTTGCCGGTGATGAAACACTTACCGACGCTTATTTGGCAGCATTAGAGATTTTAAAGCGCAATAAGCTGGTGGCTAGTAACCTCATGCTCTATCTGGTTTCTACCGAGCTAAAACGGATTGGCGCAAGCAATCACAATTATTTTGTAGCCATAAGTTCCGATCGCGATGAGCTGCTACGCCAGATCTTTGGTAAAGGATGGCAGCTTTATAATAATAAAAAGGGAACTTTAAAGGATCAAGAAGCTACTTGGCTAGTTGCATTTAGTGAAAATTTTTATCTGCCGCTGCCTAGCAAAGAGGTGGTAGAGCGTAAAACCTTACAGTTTCGT
>CAZTPH010000044.1:0-9366 GCA_964614705.1 uncultured Coxiellaceae bacterium | reverse complement strand
ACTAGAAAGGCTATTCAAGATGAAGGAGGATACCTAATCTCATCTTTTAGATTGGCTGATAATATTTATATGGATACAACCATAGCTGTAGACATTATCTTCCTCGGCAAAAAACCGACTAAACATCAGTGGTTAATATCAAATAAAGTAATCTTGAATAATAAAACACAAATGATTAATGAATATTATATATCTAACCCCAAACATATTATGAGCGATCATAAGCAGATAGTTTTTCCAGGACTGTCATTCTAAATAGAAATTCTGTTAGCCGGACATATCTTGTAATTAAAAATCAACTGTTGGGTTTTACTAAAATTTGCAGCCGATGGGACAAAAAAACACCCACAATAGAGATGACTAAACAAAAAATTATTGATAAAGATAACCCATTGTTAAAAAACTGGATAAGCAATTCATGGAGATTAGATGCATCAATAGATGTTATTTCCATACTACGAATTAGCGCCATTGGTTTTATCCCATAAGTAAATAGCTCAAGCTCGTTCATCTGTGGTTGGGTTAGATGAAAGTGGTTGCTATTCAACCATTGCCCTAAGCTATATCCGCTTCCATACTTGAGTAATGATGAAACAACAATTACCCCAACACCCTTAGCAATCGAAGCTGCAGATTGTGATATCCCAAAATAACTGTTATTTTGCCCAGATGGAACAAGACTTAAAATTCTGCTGATTATTACGGGGAAAATACAGCCAAAACCACAACCAAAAACCACCATAGTTAACGCCAAAAAACCAATTTTGGGTTTGTAGCTAGTTAGC
Source organism: uncultured Coxiellaceae bacterium (assembly GCA_964614705.1). Classification (GTDB taxonomy): domain Bacteria; phylum Pseudomonadota; class Gammaproteobacteria; order UBA9339; family UBA9339; genus CAZTPH01. The sequence continues at coordinate 8,581 of CAZTPH010000044.1, read as the reverse complement.
AGTAGTAATAAATAAAAAATTACCATCAAAACAAAACCAAACTTCATTACTTTTTCTTCTGTGAATTTTTTAATCAACCAACTGGTTTGTGGTGAAATGGTTGCGCTGGTAAAGGCCATAATACAAAATAGTAATCCGGCTACCAATGGACTATATCCCAAAATATTTTGCAGATACAAAGTTAGAATAAATAAAGTCCCAAAGTATGTTATTGCATATAATGCATTAATCAAAACTGCCAGCATAAAATCTGGACGTTTGAAGATTTCTTGCATAAAAAAAGGATGCGATTGTTTTTTATCTATTTTAACAAAAAACAACATCATGGACATTCCTAATACTACAGCAAGAACAGCAAGCCAAGTTTTACTATCTGCAGTTAAACAACCATTTAATCCTACTAACATAAGTGTGGTTGCCAAAAAAAATAGCCAACTATGTGCCATGGGAATAAAATCTAATTTATGGCCATAATCAACTCTTTTGGTGGGGAAAAATAGCATTATTAATATCATAGATAATAAGCCAATAAGAATGTTTAATAAGAAAATTAACTGCCAAGGAGCACATTCCAGTACTACCCCCCAGAAAATAGGACCTACTGCCAAAGTAACACTGGTTGTAGAAATTAAAAAACCTAACCCATATCCTTTAGGACGACTAGGAAAGAGAGAAAAAACCACAGTATGAATTATAGGTGATATCACAGCTATCCCTAAACCCTGAATACCTCTGCCAATCAATAACATCCACTGATTAATTGCAAACACCATAATGAACGAACCAACCACCAAAAGAGTTAACCCATATAAAAATAACCTTTTTTCCCCATATAGATCAGACAATTTCCCTGTTGTTACCACAAACGATGCTGAAACTATTTGAGAAATAATAATTATCCAGTTGGTAATGTTCATGCTCATCGCAAAAGCATATGATAACTTTGGAATTACTAAGTTAATCGCCGAAGCATCAAGAGATCGCATAATCTGCAATAACAGTAATACCAAAAAAATCAACTTGTCGCTTTTTCTGATGTTAGAATACCCCATATTTCTACTTTAAATTAATCACGTAATCGCAAAACCTAAAAACACTACAATCCCTAACTCTATCATTTTAGTTAGTAAAAAACATGGTGGGCAAATAACCATGATGAATAGAAGAAAAATTTAACTCAGTACTAATTGTTAATTTGCGTTTTGGTAAAAAATGTCCTTCGTTAAAAGGACAATACGGATCTTTTTTGTCAAATGTTTTATACCATAAATATCTCCGATCATATACTCCACCTTTACATACCTTTTTCAGCTCACAATATTTACATTCTTCTGGAACAACATTTAAATTCAAATTACTGAAAATCTGTTCACGCTCAATTTTTTCAAATACTTTGTATTCATTAATATTACATAATTGAAAGTTATTAGAAATTAAGTAAGTTGATGGAGTTATGTTACCATTATGGAGGATTCTGACACTAGTCACCCCAGACGGATCACTCTCAAAATGACCATCAGTTAGAATCGAGCTAAACAGTGGATCTGAAATCGACAAAATATGATAGTTATCATTGATATGATATAAAATATCCAAGATCTGTTGATAACTCGAGATAAATCTATCGTTAATTCTCTGATCAGGATTAGTAGGACGATAAATATTCATCCTTAATTTAGCACCGTAACGTTTAGCAATCTTAAAAAGCCCATCAATATTGGATTTTTCTAGAATTGGTTTTCCTCCTATAAAAACTATAGTAGCATCAATATTAATTTTTTGACAAAATTCTAAAGCATTTAGAGCCCATTGGTATACGTTATAATTCCCTCGAAACTGACAGTATCTATCTTTGTCAGCGAAATCCAGAGAAACATCAATTTCATCAAGAGAATTAACCGCAATATCATAACAAAATTGATGTTTAGTTATTTGTTCAGCTAAGTAGCCATTAGTGGTTAGTGCTTGTTTAATCTTAGGATAGTGATCTCTAATATAACCGATTAAATAAAACCAATCTAAAGATAAAGTATTTTCCCCGGTACCATAGTTTATAGTGCTAATATATTCATGATTTTGATCAACAAAATTTACCCAATCTTGATAAACCGTAACATCCTCATTTTTTAGCCTAACATTTTTACTATAACAAAATTCACAGTTAAGATTACACGTAGGTATTGTTCCCCAGCCTATTTGCCATTGTTTCATACTTATTACTCCTAAGTTAACAATAAAATTACCTTCTAGTCCTGGTTAAAATTAGAAATTTATAGATAATTTTAACCATCAATCATAACCTAACGGCTTTCATGACCTACAGATCTTTGTAAAGAATTATTGGGATCATAATAACTACAAAAAGCCTGCAGCTGTTCTTCTTTTGTAGGAGCATAAATTATTTTACCATAAAATCGCTCTTTAATTTTACTAAATAGATCTTCAAACAAAAACCGCAATACATAATTTTGATATTCGCATACTCGTGGATCAATTTGATGAAAGTTACCTTGATTAATAATATAGCTATCATATGCGCAGCCACCACCACACATCATTATTGATGAACAACTACGACATTTATTAATTCTTAAGGGTGTACGCTGATTCCATTGTAAAAACATCTCGTGCTTGGTAAGATCAGCCATTGGATCTAATTCAGCAGCATAAATATCGGCAACTAACAAACTCTTACAAGGACCGATTTTTCCCCGAGCATCCACTGTAAACCCTGTACCCTCCGCTTGACATTCGTGTAATCGCGGTTGCTGCGAAACAAAAGCTTGAATAATCCGAGAAATATTTTCCACAAAAATATTTTCTTCTCTCAGTGCTTGATAAAATTCAACCAATATCTTTCCAAATTCTGCAATTGGAATCGCCATCGGATTATCTTCGGCCAACAGATAATGAGAAAAATTAAGCCCAACACTGGAAGGCCGTAATTTAATAAAAAAATCAATCAATGTCCATAAATCTTCAATGTTATGCTTCCCACCAACCGCAGATATACCAACATTAACCTGATTCTCCTTAAGTTTTTGATAGGCACTAATCACCGTCTGATAAGTTCCTTTGCCAAATTGATCTACCCTGGCACAATCATGCATCACTTTTGGCCCATCAATTGATAATAATACTAATACTTGGTGCTCTTTAAAAAGCTTTATCAACTCATCAGTAATCATTGACCCATTGGTAAAGAGCACGATTCTCTTGTTGTTGATTTTAGCTGCTTTCTCAACCACAAATTTAAAGATGTCAGGGTTGAGCAGCGGCTCTCCACCAGTAATAGTAATGGTTTTTTTAGCATCATGGGGACTATTATTAATAAATAGATCAAGGGCCTTTGAAGCTATTTCTTGCGTCATGTTTAGCTTGATTTTAGGTTGTTTTATGTTTTTTTCAATTTGGCAATACACACAATTGAAGTTACAAGCATTAGATAATAATAATACTAAATTTCTAATCTCTATTATCTCCGACTTTTGGATTAATTCATTAAAAATATAGTCTTCATTATAATCTATGGGACACAAAAAATTTTGTTGTAGTAGCTCTTGAATAATAGCAGGTGAATATTTATGCAACTGTTCACCAGAGATAAACTTAACTTTTTGCAGATCAGTTATTACTTCTCTTAACCGATGATCACCGTATAACTTATTAAAATTAAGCGAGTGCCAAAGTGCAAAGAACTCTGTGTTTTCAATTGGATGCAAATATTGTGATAGCTTAAACATCTTCATTCTCCTCTTTTTACACTAAAGAATTGCCCATTAAAAAATCCTACCACTTAAACCCTAAATACTCATATCTAATTAATAATTACTGCAACAACTAATTAACATCTTCGGCCCTAAACTCCCGATTAACAAATTCAATGACAGCCAGATAAGCCTGTTCTAAATTATCAAACATATAATTTACTAGCTGTAACAATTCGTTTTTATTATTTTTCAAATCATGCCAATTATCCTTAACCCAATTAATTTGCTGAGATATTTGGGGATCAACTTTCGGGAGATATTCACGCAACCTTCGCTCACAAATCTCTTCACTAATATACCCAGTAAATACTGTAATAGCATTTCTAATAATATGTTTAGTTCTTTTAACTAAATGCCTAGTAAATAGATTAATTTCTGACTCATCATTTTTATACTCCATATGCTGTTTTCTGAGATCATGTACCAAATAGGAAACATTAGCAAAGCAGTTCATGATAACTACTCGATCAATTCTTGCTTCTTTTTTAGCATAACTTATATCTCCTCTTAACAAAGATTTAGATTGAGATAACAGCTGAGAATAATAGATAGGTCTAATACCGTGGCAATGTAAAGTACTAAAAAAATCTGTCGTATCAACTATTGTTATAGTAATTTTAATATCTCTATTGTTAATCAATTTTTGATAGAGATTTCTAATCGAATGACGCACTTCTTGATTAAGATTAGTTACTATTATACTAAAATCTAAATCACTAAAATACTCAACAAAATTATTTTGTTTTTCTACATTATTTGCAATAGATCCGCGTAATAATAGATCATATACCCCTGGAATCTTACTGGCTTTATCAACAAACGTAGTAATTATTTCCTCATAAATTTTATGCATAAAAATTACTCATGACCTGTAATATTATCGTAATTAATTATATCATATTCAATAAATAACTGAAGTAGCTGCCTTGGAATCTCTATCCCTTCTTTTAAAATTTGAGCACGGCATAACTGGGAATATTCCCCAGGAGTTCTAAACTCTACTAACTGGTTATCAATAAAATCTCTCAGTTTATCAATACTAGCTTTAAAATTATTTAACGAACCAAAAGATTCAATATTTAGAGCTATCAATAGATCACCTTTATTTGAAGTTATCTTTGAATTCATAGCACTGGTAATCTCTGGATTTATAGGGCTACCAACTAGTGGACCAGCTATTACACTAATCAGCAGAGAAATTAACGAACTTTTGATACCACCATCTATAGTTTGTAAGCCACCAGCCCATGCTTCTTTGGGATCTACTGTACCATCACCATGACAATCAACTGCAACACCATTAGGCAGATAAATATTTTGTCGCAAATATCTTCTTAGGGTAGTACGCGATATTTTAGAAGTAGCGAAATCGGCAGTAACGGGAATGCTGTTTGATGGAAAAGAATAAGAAATAGGATTAGTGCCAAAAGTTTTAATTTTTCCGCCAGCAATAACAGATATTGGAGCAGAAGTACAGATCACCAAACCCAAACAACCACAACTACTAGCTAATTCACTATAATAAGATAAAGCTCCTATGTGCCCACCATTGATAACTCCACAAACACCTACACCATGGCGGTTAGCTTTTTTTATGGCAATTTTCATGGCTTTTTTAGCAATTGGATGCCCCACGCACCGAAAAGCATCTATTACTGCTATAGCATCATTTTGGCGGATTAAACGAGCTTTGGCAGTTGGGCTGATACTATTATGTTTAATCTCTTCTAGCAAAGGCAAAAGTGCATTTATTCCATGATCATCGTCTCCTTTCATGGATGCTGCCACTAAAACATCAGCCACTATTCGAGAATCAACTTTACTTAGACCATTGTTGATTAAAATCTTTTTAAGATATTCTAATAACAGTTGAATGGGTATTTTCATTATAAACTACCATTATTTAATCCCTAAACTCCCCAACAATAAATATTCACCTCAATATCAATACTCAATTATCTATTTTATTAGAAAAAACATAGATAAACTACATTTTATGAATCATTTTTTAACTTCGTTCTAGCCACATATCCTCATTATTTACTCCTGCAACAAGCCACAGGAAAATTATGATTATACAATAATATAGGTAATAATCTTAAAAATCTACAACAAAAAAGCCATCCATCTTATTTTGATTAATTAATCTTAATCTTTACAAAATCTATTTTTCCAATTACCATTCAACTATCCTACTATGTGATATAATAGGATTTGGTTATCAGCAAAACCAATAGTCGTCTAATGAGGGTGATGTTTTGTGGTTTAATAATTAATTAAAAATGGTCCCATATCAAACGATATGGATTAGAGTATAGTAATTTCTAGGAGCAATTACATGCAAAAATTAAACATCTGTGAACTTAATAAAATATCTGGCGGTGAAACTCTGTATTATGCGAAAAGACCACCAATCGATTATGCTGTTGGAATTGAACTTAAGAATGCAACAAATGCTTCATATTTTGTTTCGGTTTATTGTGGAAATAGCGAAAACTCGATAGGTATTTCAAGCGTTCTTAATGGTCCTCAAAGAGCTGTGTGTAATGTTAATGAGGCAATGAACATCATATACGGTGATGCATGGTGGACTTATCTAAAATTTTACAAAGTATCTAGAGAAAATGTGTGGTCACCACTTTAAGCCAAAAAATAGCAATTTTTTAAAACTGGGCTTTAAAAATCAAAAATTTAGGAGATATTATTATGCGAAAATTAAGCGCTCTTGAAACGAAACAAACGTGCGGCGGAGTATTAGGTCAATATACAATATCAGCTTTACCACGTGAAAATGAAGCTGGTGGTGTTATTATTAATGCGAGCAATATTACGGGAAATTGTAAAATGTATTGCGGACTACGTGCTAGTAGCGAAAAACTTATAAATTTTAAGATGTATATGCAACGGGCAATGTGCGATATAGGTGACTCTATAACAGTAATATGCAATGGAGGGGGTGTTTCTCTTCATAGAGTTAATACTAGCAATGCGTGGACTCCTTTTTACTAAAAAAAATCTTACCCCAGCCCAAACAGTAAACATGGGCTGGGGATTGTTCATTAATTGATAGATATAAAAAAGGTTAATTTAGATCTTTTTATCTATCAACCCTTCTATCTCTGGGTTTAATTCTAAGCTATTAGATATGAAACTTGATGACTTTGGTGGATCATTATCCAACAGAAGCTCAAATAAAGCTATATGAGGCGAGTCCAATAAGCGTGCATAACATTTCATTGATCCTAAATTCATTATCTCCGCCGCAGTTACCACCGGCTCAGTAAACTTGGAAGCCATATGATGGGAGCTATACTGCACATTATCTGGGCATATTCCAGATAGCTCTTGAGATCCAAGAGCCCTAGAAACAAATTCTGCCACTTCCAAACTAGGGCTTCTAAAAAAGAAACTCGTGTTCATCAAATCAATGATCTTTAGCGCCTCATCTTTTCCATAAATACTTTCAAGTTGAGGATAACTTTGGATACTTAAAATAAAACAGCCACCATATTTTCCTGCGGATGAAATATTGCTAGCAAGATGAGATAGTTTTGGCAGACTAACCAATTCGTCGCAAACAAACCAAATTCTTTTATTGGGATTTTCATCTAATGATGATAATGAATTCATTGCAATTGAAAGCCACATAGCAAGCAGCGAAGTTGACAATTTATTATGTTGTTTATCTGCAGATAAAAATAGCCAATCATGCGCTGATTCATTCTTTAACCAATCTTTAATGCTAAATTTGCTCCTAGAAACATTTTCGGTTGAGACTAATAATTTTAATGGTTCTAAATAATTAGTTAAAACTTCAAAAAGATATTTTTCACTGTCGTTTATTCCAGCATTGGTTAATATCGCTGATTCGATACAACTTAAATAACTAAACAAATCTTTGGCTTCAGCTGTTAATAATTTCTTCAATAGCTTTCGTAACGACCTATCTTCTTGGTCACGCATATTAAAAGCTGCGTTCTCCAAAATAGTCTTAATAGCATTAATCCACATAGCATCTATTTCATAATTGGTCGATAAGCCCAAAGAGATACTTTCAAAATCGCTGATAACTTTAGCCTCATGCCATAAATCCCATAACTCACTCCTTGCATCTGACGGATTCAGTATTTTATCCCTATCGTCGCAATAAAATTTTTCGATATAAGCTCCACTAGGATCATAAATTATTGCCTTATCGCCTCGATTACGAATTTGTTTTAAAAACTTTAAGATTAGTTGAGTTTTACCGCTGCCGGTAGAGCCATGGAGTAAAAAATGCCTGGTTTCTGAATTAACTGTAATCGGCATCCCGTCAATGTGTATATCTGTTGGCAGATTTTTCTTTTTGATTTCTTTAGCAACATTTTCTGCTGAATCTAGTTTTGAGCCACGAATAAATCGTTTAGCCAATAGTTTTCTTTTGCGTAAAATTAACCATGATGAGAGAAAAAACAAAATAAATAAACTTAAAGCCGAACTTAGATATGCGCTTTTTTTGGCATACAAGAAAATACTGCTGGCATCTTTGATGAACTTTTTATGATTTAAATAATCTTGAGGAGAAACATAGTAAGTTTTGCCCCGAAAAGGGACGGCAAATGTTTGAATCTTAATATTAAGAGGAATAGAAAACAGTCCTAGCTTGATACTGGGGGCGGTCAAGACTGGATTTAGTTTAGCAAGGCACCAATACCACGAATTTGATAAAATATCTTTAGGGGTTATGACATAAACAGACAACAAAAACGACATCATAAATGATATCAAATAATATCTTATGATGACTCGTTTTTCATGACGCACCAACATCT
>CAZTPH010000043.1:9165-9438 GCA_964614705.1 uncultured Coxiellaceae bacterium | reverse complement strand
GCGTTTTCCAATAACCAACCAAATCAGCCGATAAACTTTGTAGCGGGGTAAAATCTGGTTTTTTGATATGATGAGCGATTCTTCCAAACTCATCGATAATAACTACCGCACCATATCTATCCTCCACAACAGACGATCCATTATAAAAAGGTTCAATCATTTGGTAACGCTCAGGATATAAAGCTACACCTTTCCTATCAATATGACACCAACCATAATCATCTTTAGCTCGCGCAAAACCCTTATGAAATATATCTAAATCCCTAAACCATT
>CAZTPH010000043.1:0-9155 GCA_964614705.1 uncultured Coxiellaceae bacterium | reverse complement strand
CCTGTTAATATGAGTAGCCAAACCATCATCTCTACGTACCACAGCGATACTATCTTTAAAATCACCAACATATATGTATCTTGATTGGTAAAGCGGCTTGCCATCCAAATCAAGATGAAAATAAGAATTATTTTTATCTTTAACCACACAAGCTCCATTTTGAAAATTGCCGCACCAGCTATAATTTTCATTATATAATCTCTTACCAGATAACAAGATATGAAACCAGTTCTGCTTATCATCCACTACCGCTGCACGATCGTGATAAAAACCAAAAGTACGCAAATAACGTTCAGGGTAGATAGCTTTCCCTGATAAATCGATATGATAAGCACCTACTTGATCTAAAACTGCAGCCACACCTGGAGGATGAAAATTTAGTACATTTAAAAAACGCGCCTGATAAAGCGGCGCTCCATTTAATAAATGCTGAGACTGATCATCACTAACAGACAACTGGTCAAATGGTACATTCATATCATTATCCTCTTACTTAACACGACTCCCCTGGTAAACGCCGCATATTACAAGCGACACAAACCCGGTGCTGCATATAGTTTTTAACTAAATTTTGATACGCATTGCTACGCCAGATATCAAGAACATCCACCTCATTGATATTACCAAAATCTCCTAACTCTTGACGCAAAATATCTGGAGCACAACATGGCTTAAAGCTGCCATCTGGTGCAATCCATGCTTCTTGGCCCAAAAATGGACAAACCCCTTGAGGATTTAAGTTATAAATAGCATCATCAGATAAAAGATCAAAATTAACTAAATTGATTTTTTTACCATTAGGTAACAAATTATCGTCAGCAATCTCACTGATTATTTGTACCGTTTTATTCCATCTGGCAATACTTGAACTGTCTCTTCTTAAAGATAACTGCTCTAACTCTTTAAAATTAACCCATAGATGATGACCCTTGATTCGATCAATACCTAAGCTAATTCCAAGTTTAACCATATCTGGTAATTCTGGTAAATTAAGCTCCATAAAGGTTAATTGCAAAGTAACTTGGCAATAATTTCGTTCTCGATATCTATCTCGTACTTGCAGAAAATCTTTAATATTTTGCAATCCCCGATCAAAATTGCTGCCCTGCATTATGGTCTCTTGCGTTTTTTTAGTGGCGCCATTCCAAGAAATTTTAACATCACTAGCCACCGGCACGATTAACTCTGCCCACTGGATAGCCCCTTTCACTGGAAAAGTTCCATTAGTGGTTAAATTCAATTTAACACCAAATTCACGACATAACTCAATAATTTTGGGGAAATCTTGATACAATAAAGGCTCACCCATGGTAGAGGGAATAATTTCTCTGATAGCTGAACCTCTGGTACTAGATAGCACTTTTTTAATTAACTCAATATCCATCAATTGCCGAGGAATTCCTGATGCAATCCTATTTTTTTCTACATCACTATATAAAGAATGATGCTCACACATTAAGCAATGTAGATTGCAGTCGTTAGGATTAGTATCAAAAGTAATTCGCCAAAAACCATCTTTAGGATTCATAATTATCTACCTCTTGCACTTAGAGCATGCTGATAAATTTTTTCAACTTCAATAACATGCTGATCAACAGAAGGAATATTACCATCAACAGACTGGAGGTAACCCTTTTCTCCCAATTTGTTAGCCAATTCTGGACGATTACATAAATACTGCATCGCTTGTGCTAAACTATCAACATCTCGATGCTTAAATAGTAATCCATTGACCTCATGCTTAACATATTCTGACATACCACCTATATCAGCAGTAATCACCGGAACACCTACTTGCAAAGCCTCATGAATAACTAACGGAGAATTTTCATACCAAATCGAAGGCACCACAATCACATCAACATGATCAAAAACATCTGAAACAATATTTTGATTGGTATATTCTGGTAACCACTCGATATTCTGCACAACTCCTTCAGACAACGACGCCGCAATAGTTTTTAATGCCTTAGTATTCTCGCCCCGATCTCTTCCCCAAATACGTAAACGCACATCTCCATTTAGCTTACCAAAAGCCTTAATCAGCAACTGGATACCCTTGGCTGGAATATGGGTACCAATATAACCAAAGGTAAATGACTCATTAGCAACCCGTTTTCTATTTTGTAAACGCTTGAGATCAAAACCATAATCAAGATAAATTAACTTGTTTTTATCTAAACCAAAATCATCTTGGAATTTATTCAGCAGATATTTAGCGGGTGCTATAAAATAATCTACTCTACCCAACACCTCTTTAACATAACTCATTCTGCTCTTAACCCATGAAGCCCAATAACTAAGATCTCCTTGATAATCATCTGCTGATCCAGAAAAATATCCCCCATAACAACGCAGAGCACATTTTAAATTATCTTGACCATCGCACACTGCCCAAAGATCTTGAGCATTAACTGGTAATCTTTGAATAAATTGCCCTCTGGGACACATTAACCAATAATCATGCAAGGTATAAATAATTGGCACACTTTTATGAACCTGTTCAAGCAATGAAATAGAGAGATGATTGAGATGACCAACATGAATAATATCTGGAACAAACTTTTCTAACACTTGCTTAAACTGCCGATCAACTTCACTAGATCTATATTGATAGCGCCGCCTTTCGATGGGAATATTAATAATGTTTAATTTGATTCTGTTATCAGTACTATCTAAACTTTCTCGCATCACATAATCTGGCAAAAAAGGATTTTCTTCTCTGGTAAAAACTTCTACTTCATGCTTATCAGCCAGCTTCTGACATAACGTCTGACTATAGACCTCGGATCCAGCATTATAAACCGGAGGGTAACCATGAATGACTTTTAGGATCTTCATTTACTTCCTCAAAAAATGTTTAAACTGCGTAACTAAATTTTTGATTCCCTCTGCCAATCCTATTTTAGGCTGCCAATTTAGCAGTTGTGAAGTCTTGGAGGTGCTACCCCAAAACCTGGATACATCATACAAACGATTTCTACCTTCAACAAAATCAACCTCTCTTCCAACCATATTACAAGCAAGATGAGCTAACTCACCCAAAGTGGTAGGCACCCCTGTGGTCAGATGAATTGGTGGTGGTTGAATATTATTATTCAGCAAAGAGATAACGGATAATGTACCTCTTACCGCATCATCAACATGGGTAAAATCTAGGGTATTAGTAATTCCTTCAATCTTTAAATCTTCTCCCAAAACTGCGGCGCGACAAAAGGCTGGCACCACCCTATCACTATGATCATACACACTACCATAAACACTTGAGTATCTAATAACTGCAGTATTTAACCTAAAGTTACGCGCTTCAAGCACCAGCTTTTCTGCTGCCTGTTTGGATCTAGCATAGATATTCATCGGCGCTAGCTCAGCATCAATTTCAACCGGAAATACAGTCTGTTGCCCATAAACTTCCCTACTACTTGCATAAACAATCCATGGCTTTAATGACGACTGCTTAGCGCATTCGATAACATTTTGGGTACCAATTACATTAGTTTGCCAACAAAGATCTGGCTCTTGCTCACCCCATACTACTCTTGAAACCCCAGCTAAATGGACTATTCCAACACAATCTTTAACTTTGGCCATTAAGTTATCCAAATTTAAAATATTACCGTAATTTGGATTATCCTGATTAAATTTAATATCAAATCGTACCGCAAACTTTCCACTATTTTCTAACGACTCCACTAATGCAGTACCTATTAATCCTTCTGAACCGGTAACTAATATATGCCCCATCATAATTATCCTCCAATTTTCTCAAGACTAATGACCTTAGATAAATATCTAAACCGTAAAAACAGCCCCACCATACTTAAAAATATTCCCATAATTAAACCTATCCACACCCCAATTCCAGCTAAATGAAAAACAAAAGCCAAAAGATAACTTACTGGAAATGCTACACACCAAAAACTCACCACACTGACTATAAGAGCAAATCGATTATCATTTAACCCCCTTAACGCCCCAATAAACACCATGCGAAAAGCGTCTATCAATTGCAAAATGGCTACCAAAAATAAAAACTGGATAAGTTGATTGATGAAAAATTCATGATTAATTAATTTAATATCAACTATTAATTTTAATACTTCTTTGGGGTAATAGTTGTACAATCCTGCTATAAACAACATCAGAACAAAACTAACCCAACCATTTAGATAGGCGATTAAACTAAAACTTTCCCTATTACCTCTACCAGCTTCATAAGCAATCCGTACAGTAACTGCCTGGGATATACCAAAGATAATGGTTAACATAAAAACTAAACATTGATAGGCAACTTGATATGCAGCTAGTAATTCACTACCTAAAATACCCATCATAAAAGCAACTGTAGTAAAAAAAGCCAACTCAATACAGTACATAGTTCCTAAAGGTAGTCCGGTCTTGATCAAGCGATAAAAATATTGGCGATTAAACTTAAAAAACTTAGTAAATATCTTATACGGCTTACATCTAAGTGAAAAATTAACATATAGCCAACTAACGGTTAGCATTATCACTGAACTTATCGCCATACCATATCCAACACCAGCCAGACCTAATTTTGGCATCATCCATTTACCAAAGACAAAACTGTAAATTAGTGAAAGATCCAAAACAATTTTAAGAATACCAAAGATAAATACTGGACGCGGATGAGATATTCCTATTAAAAACTGCTCAATAACCACCATAATGTTTAGTGGCAATATACCCATAGCCATTATATGACAATAAGGAGTAGCCAATTCAACCAACTCTTTTTTTTGACCAACCAAGCCCAATATCTGAGGTAAATACCATAACCCCATGATCATAGGCACAGCTAAAATAAATGCAGCAATTACCCCTTGGCTCACTATCAGATTGACCCCGATAATGTTGCTAGCTCCATGGTATTGGGCTACTAAAGCACTAACTGCATTTTGGACACCAAAAAAAAATAATGCAAACGTGAGGTATACTCCAAACACTAAAGCATTGGCAGCTAAAGCAAATTCTCCCAAATAACTAACCATAATGGTCACTAAAATACCACTTACAGCGTAAATCAGTTGCACGCTAACTAATGGTAAAGCTAATTTAGCAGACTTACGTAACTCAATAGAAATTTTATCTAAAAAATCCATTGCTATTATTATAGGTTATATATTAATATTAAACAACTATTGCAAACAAATAAAGGGGAGAATATGAGTAATATTAAAGAAGAATTAGTAACTATGTTAAACCAAGCTTTGAAGCTTGAGCATGCTGCACGTATCCAGTATCTTGCTCATGCACAACAGATATCCGGTCTCGGCGCAGAAAAAATAATCGAAAGGTTAACTGAACTTGCTGAAGATGAAGCAAAACATGAAGAAAAATTTCGTAATCTAATTGCAAGCTATCTAGGCGGAATACCATCTATGGAGATGGCACCAACTCACGCTGGAAAAGATACAGCTTCTATCCTAGATATCAATTTGCATGACGAAAAAACTGCCATAGACTTCTATAAAAAGATCTATAACAAAGTGATCGAAAATAAAGCAGAATTTCCTTATGAGTATGAGACTTTAGAACATGAGCTTCGCCATATTATTCTAGATGAGCAAGAGCATGTGGTTGAGTTAAAAACTCTGATTGGTTAGTTTTTATAGAGCGGTACAATAAATTCTTTTACTCAGCCGGGAGCATGATGTTCCGGCTGAGCTTAGAGAATTTTGCTTCTTGTTGTATAGTAGACAAAACAAGATTTTGGCTGCCAATTAACACTTCTATCAATCTTGTAAAGCACCGTAATCTCCATTTTAGTGTAATTTAACTACTAACTTTGCGTTGACATATAAAAAAACAAATATAGACTATCGTCGTACAAAAATATATAATGCAAAATTTTTTAATTACTAATGTTATCTATGGCAGTATTAAGACATGCTAGTATAGTAAATGGGATTTCGGTTGCGTCTCATCCAGTAGGGATAGAAACTCAGGTTAAACATCTAGCTAAGCACGCATCTGATATTCCATTAACCAAACCACCAGGACGAATTTTAGTTCTTGGAGCTTCAAGTGGTTATGGTTTTGCCTCATGGCTAATTAGTGTATTTGGAGCCAAAGCCAAAACAATAGGGGTTTTTTTAGAAAAAAGTGGAATATCTGGTGAGACAGCAACTGCTGGATGGTATAACGTCGGTGTTTTAGGAAGTATAGCCAAAGATCATGGGTATCCAATCAGGGCAGTTAATGCAGATGTTTTTTCTTTACGGACTAAAAGACAAGTAGCAGAAATTATTAGGCGTGATTTTGAAAAAATCGATTGCATAATTTACAGCATCGCGGCACCCAAACGTTTAGATCCTGAAACCAACGTAACCTATCATTCAACCATTAAACCCATAAACGAATCCTTTATATCACGTGATATCAACATTGAAACTGGTTATATCACAACAACAATAATACCTCCCGCTACAGAAGAAGAAATAAATACCACTATTAAAGTAATGGGTGGAGAAGACTGGTACTCTTGGATAGAATTTTTATTGAATGAAGGGTTATTAGAAAAAGGGTGTCAAACCTTCGCATACAGTTATATTGGTGGCGATATAACAGCTCCTATCTATCGTAACGGAACGATTGGAAGAGCCAAAGAACATTTAGAACAAACCTCTCTGCTTATTCACTCTAAGTTGCAAAAAGAAGTTAATGGAAAAGCGTTTACTGCAGTAACGCGTGCGATAGTAACCCAGGCTAGTTCAGCTATACCATCGCTTACACTGTATTTATCATGTCTTTTTTATGTAGCAAAAGAAACAAATACTCATGAAGATTGTTTTGACCAAATAGCTCGATTATTTCGTCAGATTTATGGCAATGATATTGCCAATTTTGACGATCAACATAGATTGAGACTGGATGATAAAGAATTAGACTCTAAGGTTCAAAAAGCAGTTAAGCAATTGACTGAAACTATAACTGATCAAACTGTCCACACCCATAGTGATTATGTTGGCTACAGACGCAACTTTTTACAACTGTATGGTTTTGAAGTCCCTGGAGTTGATTACAATGCCTCAATTGAAACTTCCATGGAAATTCCTACAGATAATACATATCAAATATCTGATATTGCCCTTGGAAAAACCTTTATAGATGAATATAATAATGTTTCTTCTGAAACAACTTCTTCTAATGTTGTTATAGCTGGGATTGGCTGCCAATTTGCAGGCGCAAGGAATCCACGTGAACTTTGGATCAATTCATTATGTAAAAGACAACAGTTCCGTAATATGCCACCACAGCGTTTTTCTTGCGATGATTATTACGACCCAAATCCTGATGTTCCCGATAAGACTTACTCACGCCGTGCTGCACTTATTGACGGCTTTAAGTTCAATTGGAACAAGCGGCGTATCCCTAAGGAAACTTATGAAAGCACTGACATAATTCAATGGTTAGCGCTTGAAGCTGCCGAAGCTGCACTAGAAGATGCTGCTCTTGACTGGAAAAATATTAACCGTGATCGTGTTGGAGTTTATGTAGGTAATACCCTAGGAGAATTTACCAGAGCTAGTAACGAAATGAGACCTAGATGGAGCTACATACAATCAGCTTTTTTACAAGCAGCTAAAGAAGTTAATTATGATATTAATCTCTTGCTACCGATTGTGGAAGCCTTTGAGCACTATTATAAAATCAATCTACCAAATATTACTAAAGACAGCGTGGCTGGAGAGTTGGCAAATGTTGTTGCAGGACGTATCAGCAATTATTTTGATTTTCACGGAGGAGCCTACACAGTTGATGCTGCATGCGCTTCGTCTCTAATAGCTATTATTAATGCTGTCAAAGCATTACAATCTAGAGAAATTGATGTAGCCATAGCTGGAGGAGTTGATATAACGCTAGGTACTGCATTCATGGTTGGCTTTGCTAAAGCAGGTGTCTTTGCTAAAGAAAGGATGCGTGTTTTTGATCAGGAAGCAGAGGGTTTCGTTCCAGGCGAAGGAGCAGGTTTTGTGGTTTTGAAAAGAAAATTTGATGCTGATTGTAATCGCGATAAGCAATATGCTGAAATACTGGGTTATGGTATTTCTACGGATGGCAAAGGCGGCATAGCAACCCCAAATGTAAAAGGACAATTACTAGCTCTTAAACGCGCATACAAAATGGCGAAGATTTCTCCACTGCAGCTTGATTTTATTGAAGCACATGGCACCGGAACTAGCGTGGGTGATAGCACCGAAGTCACTGCAATTAAAGAATTATTGTTATCTTATCAGTATGACAAAAATATGAGCGATAAAAAACAGCTTGCTTTGAGCTCTATTAAATCAACTATTGGACACACCAAAGGCGCGGCAGGAGTGGCTGGTTTTATTGAAGCAGCAATTGGTCTAAATCAACGCGAAATTCCACCAATCGCTGGGTGCGTGAACCCTAATAAGGTATTTGAAGAAAATGACTGTGGTATTTTCCCTGCTATACATACAATAAAAAAACCAGTTAATTCGCGTATGTTAGCTGGAGTTTCTTCAATGGGTTTTGGTGGTATTAATGCCCATGTTGTTTTAGCCAGCGCTGGCCCAAAATATCACCATTTAGTAAGCAATAAGGTAAGTAAAATTGTGTACGACAGTGCCGATCAATTAACAGAACTATTTATTTTTTCAGCACCGACTCCTAATGAATTATTAGCACAACTAGAAAATTTATATGAAGAGGTATCATTTATCAGCTATGGAGAGCTGGTAGATTTATCTTGTTTTTCACTTAAACATGTGAAATATGAACATGCTATAAAAGCTTCGCTAGCTGCGACTTCGCCTACCGAGCTGGCTAAAAAAATCTCCTTGTTAATTTCATGGATTAAACAAAAAACAATGGTAGCCGGTGATATACATAGCGATCCAATTGCAAAAGTTTACTTGGGTTTTCAACCAATCAAGCCACGCATTGGTTTTGTTTTTCCAGGCCAAGGATCACAACAGCTTAATCCAGGTATAAAAATTATAGAACGTTATTCTTGGGCTCGTGAAATTGCAGAGGATGTAATAGCACATTTTTTCTCTGAGGAAAAAGATAGAATATCTGCTTGGGAAAAAATATTTGTCCTAAAAGAAACAGCAAAAGATAAAGAAACCTTAAAAAAATGGCAAAAAGAAATTGCCACCCCA
>CAZTPH010000042.1:2820-9494 GCA_964614705.1 uncultured Coxiellaceae bacterium | reverse complement strand
AACTGATTGCCTAGCTTAAGAATCACATCAATTTCATTCATATTGTTATCACGATAAAAATAGATGTGGCTAGGTAGATTACGATTAAAAGTATATTTTAATAGCTCTAGCACCACCACATTCTCAACCAAGGCGCCTCGTAATGGATCACGACTAATCTGTTCTACCCGATGCAAGTCCAAAAGATAAGCAGCCAAGCCAACATCGGTAAAATATATTTTAGGAGATTTTATTATCCGTTTACCAAAATTCTCATAATATGGCTGTAATTTAAAAATTATACTAGATGCTTCCAAAGCCGATAACCACGACTTAGCAGTATGATGAGAAATACCAGTTTCATTACACAGATTGTTAAGATTAAAAATTTGGCCCGTTCTTGCCGCGCATAAACGTAAAAATTTTTGAAACTGCATCAGATCTTTTACGTTAACCAAACTACGCACATCCCTCTCAAGGTAGGTCTTAACATAATCACGATAAGCTTGGGTTGGGTTTAAACTCTCCTTATATATCCTGGGGAACCCTCCCTGATAAAGATATTGATCCAAAGTCAAAGTTATACCAAAACGTTGCAATTCATCTAAAGATAGAGGCAGCAATTCAAATATTGCAGTACGTCCAGCCAAAGATTGAGAAGCCTCCTCATGTAAGGTTAATTGGTGTGATCCTGTTAATACAAACATACCATTATCACCCTTTTCATCAACCATAACCTGAAGATAAGACAGCAATGCAGGTACATTTTGAATTTCATCGAATATCGCCCCATTATTATACTGTTCGAGAAATCTTCTAGGATCATTACTAGCGAAACTCTGAATGTCTGGAGCTTCTAAATTAACATATGGTTTATCACCAAAAACTCGTTTTGCTAATGTACTTTTACCTGTTTGCCTCGCACCAATTATGGTGATAATAGGATATTGCTTGAAAGCAGATAATAAAGAACTTTCAATTTCTCTATCGATATAAAAACTACTCAAACTAGCATTCTTGCTCATAAATCAACTCTAACTTTATATACCATATTTTATACATTTTTGAAGTATAACTGCAAATTTGTATAAAAGATAGAGTCACGCTTAAAAAATATCACATAATAATCAACAAGATAAACTAGATCAGTGGAAATGGAGCGAGACTCTAATCAATATTACGCCGCTGAATCTCTTTAACCAAACCATCCAAACCAACTTGACGCAAAGTACCAGCAAATTGCGAATTATAATTTTTGACAATACTGACCCCGTCAACACTAAAATCATAAATTAGCCACTCTGAACTAGCTTTAGCCAAACTATACTGCAACTGAATTGCTGGACCACTTTTTAAAACCAAGTCACTATTTATTTTTACTCGATCGCCAACTTGACCGCGAATAGGATAAAATTTTACCGTCTCACCATCATATGAACACAAAGCTGCAGAATAGGTCGAGATTACATATCGAGTAAACTCCTTAATAAACTGCTGCTGGGTGGCGTTTGACGCCTGTTGCCAATAATCTCTGCCAACCACTGCACGTGACATATTAGTCAAATCAAAATGGGGCAATAAAATTCTATTAACTAATGAGTAAACTAGATGCTTATCAGTCTTAATTCTGCCAATATTTTTGTCCAGTTCACCTAACATTCGATCGGAAATACTTTTCATCATCGCCATCGGTGCAGGATCAGCAGCAAAAGCCGAAAAACTCACCAACAATAATATTAAACCAAAAAATTTTTTTACTTTCATAGCATTCTCCATCAATAAAATTATTTCTTATCTCCACCCAGCTTATAGATCAACTGTCCAATTAAATTTTCCAAAATTATAGCCGGTTGTGTATCTACTATATGGTCCCCATTTTTAAGATCACCATCAGCATAACCGGGAATTAATTCAATATAATTTGCTCCAATAATACCAGCAGTTAAAATTTTAGCGGTAGTATCTGAGGGAAGTTTATTTTGTCTTTTATCTATTCGCAGCATAACCTGCGCTTTAAAGGTAGCGCTGTCTATACTAATACCCGATACTTCGCCAACTCTAACTCCAGCAATGGTAACTGGCGCGCGCACTTTTAGGTCACCAATATTATCAAAGGTAGCGCTAATCATAAAGGAACCACGATCTGAATAAGCACTTAATCCACTGACTTTAAACGCTAAAACAAAGATCGCAAGCACTCCTAACAAAATAAATACGCCAACTGCAATCTCAATCATTCGCTTATTTAACATTACCATCCTCCCAACATAAAAGAAGTCAAAATAAAATCTAAACCCAGAACCAGTAGTGAACCGTAAACTACTGTTCTAGTTGTAGCACGCCCAATTCCTAAAGCGGTGGGAACTGCATAATAACCTTGATAAACGGCAATCCAGGTAGTAATCATCCCAAACACTGTGCCTTTAATAATGCCATTAACCACGTCTACCCTAAAATCTACAGACGCCTGCATGTTGGACCAAAACTGGCCAGCATCGACTCCCAACCACTCTACTCCAATCAAATAACTCCCAAAAACCGCCACCATACAAAAAATGGCAATTAAAATCGGCATAGCGACAATACCAGCCCAAAAACGGGGAGAGATCACTCGCCATAATGGGTCTACCGCCATCATCTCCATACTGGATAGTTGCTCGGTAACCTGCATTAAACCAATCTCCGCAGTAAGCGCTGAACCTGCACGTCCAGCAAATAACAAACCGCCAATTACCGGCCCAAGTTCTCTTACCACACTAAGCGCCACTAGTTGACCAAGTTGCTCAACCGCTCCAAAACGCTCTAAAATATTATAACCTTGTAAAGCAAGCACCATTCCGATAAATAACCCAGAAACTACAATAATTGCTATCGACAACACCCCCACCATATAGACCTGTTCTATAACCAGCGGCAAAAGCCGCTTGAATCTTGGTGGACAAAAAACCACACGCAATAAAAATAGCCCAGATCTTCCAACCCGCTCAATAAATAAAATTCCAATTCGTCCTAATTTCGCAATTAACTCAATCACAAGCTTTGATCCTCATGATAATTCCTCTCGGGGTAGTGAAATGGCACAGGACCATCAGCCAAACCATTAATAAATTGTTTAACAAAAGGAGAATTATTATTGGCAATATCCTCTGGACTACCTTCACCGATCAGTTTACCGTCCGCAAGAACATAGACATAGTCTGCTATACCCAGAGTCTCCGCAACATCATGCGAAACGATAACCGAGGTTAAACCTAAGTTGGTATTTAATTGTTTAATCAATTTGACTAAAACTCCCATGGTAATAGGATCTTGGCCGGTAAATGGTTCATCGTACATAATTAGTTGCGGATTCAAAACTAAAGCTCTAGCTAAAGCCACCCGCCTTGCCATACCGCCAGACAGTTCGCTCGGCATTAAATCCCTTGCTCCCTTTAAACCAACAGCTTCAAGTTGCGTTAGCACCAGTTTACGAATTTCATCTTCTGATAATTTAGTATGTTCTCTCAGGGGAAAAGCAACATTCTCAAAAACATCAAGTCCGGTAAAAAGGGCGCCACTTTGGAATAACATCCCCATCTTGCCCCTAACCTTGTACAATTCAGATCGGTTTAGAGTATAAACATCTACCCCATCCACCAATACCCGCCCCTTATCTGGTGTAAGCATAGCGCCGATCAAACGCAGCAACGTAGTCTTACCAGTACCACTTGGCCCCATGATCGCAGTTATTTTGCCACGAGCAATCCGAAGATTAATATCTTTAAAAATTTCCCTACCACTCCGAGTGAAGGTTAAATCTAGTATCTCAACAAAATTATCCATTAGTCACTCTTACTATCAACTTAACCATATAATACAAATTTTGCAAATAATCTCTCACGGTATAAAACTGAGTTTTCCTTCATCATAGCAATTATCAATTACCTTTAACAAGCTCATGCAATAATCAACACAATCACCTCGATTATTAAACATAAGCCCTCTTACTTCTTTTACTTGGTTACGTGCAACGTATTCAATTCACAAGATTTCCGGCCTTTCCATTTCCTTGTATATAAATTGCTCTTCACTTATTACTAATGGTATCTTCTTACACACGCAGATGCACCCCATATCAGCTACAAAATTCATTTGTAATATGCTGATTGTTTCCATAATTCATCATTTATAGTTAATATAATCAGAGTCGCGTCATTTTTTAGCTAACACGATAAGCGACGCCCTAAAAACAAAGAAGCTTGGGTTATAATTATATTGAAACCCACTATAATTCATCTTTGCTTTGTCTAACATCAACACTAGTTAACATTTTATAATCATTTTTCACAGCAGATTCTAACATCTCTATCGTACCTTTTTCAGCATCTATTTCCACCAAAACTCCTTCTGGCAAAGTAAGCATTTTATCATCTTCACAACCAATCATAGAGCCATACCATGCTGGGATTTTAAGTGGTAGAATTTTCTGCATTAAAACCTGTTGCATAGTTAACTTACTACTACCACCTGTATTTTTTATATCACATGCTATACGTTGACCAAAAATAAAACCCTCTATCTGATACAATACACCAGATTGTCTAAGAGAATCTAAAATACTATCCAATCTACCAACACAATCTTTATAATGAATATCCTTTGTATACTCAACAAACAAAATGGCTCCTTTAAAATCAGGACGATATTCAGAATTCAGCGAATCCAATAAAGACAGACTACCACCGAAAAGTCTTCCCTGTGCCACCCCTTTTTGGATTGTAACAATCCTATGTTTAGTATGGATTAGGTCATCTTCATTTTCAACAACTGGGTTAATGAATGTTACTTTTTTAGCATCAAATAATATATCCTTTATATAACCTACTGTATATTTGGTCCATGGCAAATCAGCTGCTGGTCCATAAAAAGTAACTAATCCAGTTTTAGCGTTTATTGCTAGTAAAACATGAGTAACGTAGCTATCACCAATAATAATTTTGGGATTACTCTTGATCAAATCATAATTCAATAAAGACACTATGTTTCTATTTTCATTTACTTCTTGTCCATCTCCTCGCATAGCTATAATCGCTTTAACTTCTGAATCAGCAAACATCTCATTAATATCACTTGCAATTAGCGAATAGTTATAATTTGTATATTTATTATCATCAGCCTTATTAACCTTTACTTTAAAACCCAATGCCTGCATCCGCTCAATAGCATATTGAATTTTTGTATTATCATAAATACTTCCAAAAGCAACCAATCCAACAGTATCCCCAATTTGTAATCCTTCAGGAAAGATAGTCTTATTTGAATCACTTAAACCATATCTAGCATAAGCTACATAGCTAAAAACGCTGAATACCAATGAGAAAAAAATAAATAGAAAACATTTTACTCGTCTATTTCTAATCATTACTTATCCTCCTGTTAAGCTATTTTATTTTTATAACTACTAATACTATTAAACTAATTAGATCATAACACAAATATAACCCGATTTTCAAACCAAGTTAATCGAGCATGCATTTTTGTTCAACTTGAGATCGTACCATGGAAAGTTGATGAACTAAAAATTTAAAGTATTTATTATTAGCAATTCTCATTTTGAATGCTAATTGTGATACAGAAAGCTAAGCATACGGTGCTTTGGTTTTGGAGCGTCGCGAACCATGGACGGTAAGGAGCGCAAAGACAGGGAGTCTGTACCCAAAACCAAAACACCGTATATTTGGCTTGTCATAATTAGAATTGCTGATTTATTATACATCACATAGCAAGCCACAAAAATATGATTTAAATTTTTTCTCTGGTATAATACTTCCCCCTATTAGAAAATATATAGCGTATGATTAACATAGAAAAAACTTTAAAATTAGCGATTGAAGTCTTAGAAATAGAAGCACAAGCAATCTTAAAATTGCGCGAGCGGATTGATAACAATTTTTTTCAAGCATGCAAATTGCTCCTTAACTGCCAAGGGAGAATTATAGTCACCGGCATTGGCAAATCTGGCCACATTGCCAATAAAATAGCAGCCACTTTATCAAGTACCGGCAGCCCAGCATTTTTTATGCACCCAAGCGAGGCAAGTCACGGGGATATTGGGATAATCACCAAAAAAGATGTATTAATTGTTCTTTCTAAATCTGGCAATACTGAGGAGATTTTGGCGATTTTACCAACCATTAGATTGTTGGGAATACCAATGATCGCAATTACTGGTAATCCAGCTTCTACTTTGGCCAAAATTGCCACCATCAATCTAGACGCTAGTGTAGATAAAGAAGCGTGCCCTCTTGGTCTTGCACCAACATCAAGTACTACAGCTGCTTTAGCATTTGGCGATGCGTTAGCTGTCGCTTTACTCGAAAACCGAGGGTTTACCAGCGAAGATTTTGCTCGTTTTCATCCCGGCGGAATTTTGGGGAAAAGACTGCTACTTCATATAGATGATTTAATGAGGACTGGTGACGAAATTCCTAAAGTTAGTGGCGACACCAATATCGCAGAAGCCTTAATTGAGATAACAAATAAAAGAATCGGAATGACCACCGTAATTGACCACAATGGTTCACTGGTTGGCATCTTTACTGATGGCGATCTTAGAAGAATAGTGGATAAAAACCTCGATCTACGTACCACTAAGATCTCGACGGTAATGACTACAAATTGTAAAACTGCCCATCCAGGAACCTTAGCGATTGAAG
>CAZTPH010000042.1:0-2810 GCA_964614705.1 uncultured Coxiellaceae bacterium | reverse complement strand
ATAACTGATAACAACCACGTACCACAAGGAGTTATCCACATGCATGATCTACTACAATCTGGATTAATATAATTATGAATAAAATACTCAAAAAACTGCGCGCCCTGAAAATAAAGCTGTTAATTTTAGATGTTGATGGTGTGCTAACTGACGGTAAAATTCATTATTTTGACGATGGCACAGAGGGCAAAAGTTTTCATGCTCATGATGGCCTAGGGATAAAACTATTAATGCAATCCGGCATAGAAGTTGCCTTGATCTCTGGCAAAACATCTAAAGCCACCGAGAAAAGAGCTCGCTATCTTGGAATTAAACATGCCTATATTGGCGCCTGCGATGATAAACGAGCGTGCTTTGCCAAATTAAAAAAGAAGTTACACATTAAAGATGAGAATATTGCTTACATCGGCGATGATTTGCCTGATGTTGCAATCATGAAACAAGTTGGTTTCAAGATAGCTGTTGCAAATGCTATCAAAGAAGTCAGAGATATTGCTGATTATGTTACTAATCTTAAAGGTGGCAAAGGAGCAGTACGTGAAGCATGTGACCTGCTAATCAAAGCACAAGCATAACTATGCCATTTAAAAACATTATCACCACTGTATTATTGATATCTATCTTGATAATTACGAGCTTGCTAGCAATCAAATCTACTAAAAAAATCACTGCTACTGACGTTGCTCATAACAATAATCCAGATTTTTTTATTCTTCAAGCGACCTATACCAAATTTAATGATGAAGGAATATTGTCTAGTCAAATTTATGCAGACAAAATTACTCATTTTGATCTTAATAACGTTTTTTGGTTTGAACATCCTACAATCACCATTAATAATTCTCCGCACCAACCTTGGAAGATAACGGCAAAACATGGCAAAAGCGAGGGAGGAAAAGCCAAGGTATATTTGTGGAACAATGTCACTATCTCAAGAGAATTGAGCAACCTAGATCCTAAACTTAATATCACTACCCCATCACTTGAATTTTATCCCGAAACTAATCTTGCCAACACCAAAGAAGCAATCACTATTATGGAAAATAGTAATACGATTAAAGCTTTAGGCGCCACTGCCGATTTTAAAACTGGCATTATTAAGCTGCTGTCGAAGATAGAATCATGGTACAAGATAGAATAATTGGACATAATTAATATTAATTTGACTAAAATCTATATAAATAATATACGATGGAAATAAGAAAAAATCTATTTTCCATCGTATATTTTGCAATGAGTGGATTAATCACTAAAATACATCAGTCATCAAAAATCCAATCAAATATTGCATGGCTTAGGCAAGCTACTTAATCCCCAGGAAAAATCATGGCCACGAAAACATGGCCCTGAAGTCCCATAAGCACAACCGAATGCCACTGATAAATGACACGGTCTTGCGGTTGATTCTCTATTTTTTGTTTTACAGCACTCCACCAACATCACCAAACTTATATGATGTCGCACCAACAATATCACTACAGTATTTTTTACATGAGCTCAATGATTCGGTATCTTTAGACTCCAGTACTACTTCATCACTGGTATACCTCACTTTCCTTGGAACCTCTCTTGAAGATCGAAATGCGGTTAACTCCCATTGATAAAGATAATATTTAGTTGTCTCGATAATCGTCGGTTTAACACGTTCAATCTTGTTGCTTGATAGACAAGTACATTGAATTCCACCAGACACCACCAAATACTCATGCAAAGATAGCATATTCATGGTCCATACTCCCTTGTTACAGTGGAACGTAACCCAATACCAACAATCATGGCAAGAAGACCAATTCCAGTAAACACTAGTTCAGTTGTAATGCTAGAATTATCTGATTCATCGCAACAACCTTTTTCAGCTTGTTCTGATGAACACGTTGACAACATGGACAACACAGTAACGCCTCCTGCAATGAAGAAATCTACGAACCCAAATACAGTCAAAAGTATGCCCAGTTCAGTAATATTAGAGTCTGGAGGATGACACAAACCTCCGCTCACATATTTGTATTCCGCTGGATGGATGTCCATGATCAGCGTCTGCAACGATCCAGTGTGCACACTATCTTGAATCACTGGCCTTTGACTATACGTACTCATCACGATTTCTCCTATTGAATTAACTCAGTATACGTAAGCCTACCCCCCCCCCACATATTTTTGTCAACCAAAAACTCTAAAAAAATTTAAGTACACCTTCATAAGTATATTTTCATAACCTTAGATTGATTTGCATTATCCTAAGAGAAGCCGAGCCTCCGGAGATATAGTTCAAGAGGTTAAAGCGGGGCTTAACTGATGTTTTATGATAATTACTGTAAAAAGACATAAGAATATTTACAGTAACAATAATAAGCTATATAATTATACTATAAATGGTAAAAAATATATTTGTAGTATTAATAGTGATGGAGGCAAAAAGATGAGCAAAAATCCTGAGTTATTCGCCGGCAGAGAGCAAGAGCTTGAAACATTGCAACGCTTTTTAAACAAAAAAACGGCTTCATTGATCGTCATAAAAGGCAGGAGACGCATCGGCAAGAGCAGACTCATAGAAGAATTTGCCAAAAAATATACTTTTTATTCATTTGTAGGTCTTGCTCCTACAGATCAAACCACAAATAAATCTCAGCTTGATGCATTTTCCAGACAGCTGAGCGAACAAACACATTTACCGGAAATTAGAGCTGATGACTGGGATAAACTTTTTTATTTATTGGCAGAAAAAACAAAACAAGGGCGCATAGTTTTATTATTTGATGAGATTTCATGGATGGGCTCTAAAGACCCTGATTTCTTGGGAAAACTAAAGA
>CAZTPH010000041.1:0-9589 GCA_964614705.1 uncultured Coxiellaceae bacterium | reverse complement strand
CAACTGTTTAAACAAATCCAAAGTCTCTGGACTAAAACGCCGACATTGCTCAATAAAAACACCACCAAGAGAAAAAGCACATTTAAAAACCCCGGGATAGCGATCAATTAATTGCAGGAGTAACTTAGTAGCCGGTACATAACACTTATTCACCACTTTAAGAAAAATATTACGATTAGCTTCTTCATCTTCGTAAAAATGGCTGTTACCGATATCAAAATAGGTGTACTTTCTTAGTCGTTTCGGTTGGTGCACTTGAAAATAAAAGCAGATAGCTGTCATAAATCAATCTCTTTTCATAAAATCATCATATGCCACAATAATTTTTTGCGCTGTATTTTCCCACGTAAGTTGCTCAAGGTCATTCTTAGTATGTTTTAGCAGTGTTTTTCCTAACGCTGGATAATCTAATAAAGCTAATACTTTACTTGCCATATCATCAACATCCCAAAAATCTGCAATCAATGCATGATTAAGCACCTCAATCACGCCAGATTGCTTACTGATAACTGCCGGCACCTCTAAGGATAAAGCTTCAAGTGCCGACAAACCAAACGGCTCAGAAACACTAGACATTACGTAAACATCAGCCAGCTGATAAATTTGCTTTACCTGATCGCCACTCAAAAATCCGGTAAAATGAACATTTTTGCCAATCCGTAGACCAGCTACATGCTCAATCATACTAGGCAATAGATCACCACTACCAGCCAAAACAAATTGCACATCCGGCTTATGAGCTAAAATCTTTTTGGCCATTTCAATAAAAAAATATGGCCCTTTTTGCTGGGTTATTCTGCCTAAAAAAAGCACCATTGGATTTTTCTTAGCCACCTGATCATCACGCACCTTAGGATATATACCATTATGCACTACCCGAATTTTGTTAGGATCAATACCATAATGATGCACGATATTATTCTTAGTATAATCACTCACTGCGATAATTAAATCTGCTCTCTCCATCCCATACTTTTCGATAGCAAAAATTCTCTGATCAATCATACAACCACCGCGATCGGTCTCTAAAGCATGAAGATGAAAAACTAGCGGTTTACCACTTTGAGATTTCGCTTCTAAAGCAGCTAAAATTGTTAGCCAATCATGAGCATGAATAATATCGTGATCAATTGTATTACCCAAGTTACCTGCAGACTGAGCATAACGCAGCACCTCAGTCAACAAGCTAACTTCGTAGTGATCTTTCATCCCTAAATTACCATCTTGGGTAACTATTGAGCTAATAATTGCCTTCATCACCTCAGGCAAAGACAACTGTGAAAGTAGCAGTAAAAAATCTTCTACCAAATCACCGCTCAACCCCATGCCCAAACCTCTGGCATATGGACTAATTGAGGTGGCGATTTTTAAACTCTTAATATTCACACCTGGTAATTCATGGTTGAAATTATTACTTACCTGAGATGTACCGATAAAATTAACGTGATCAAAATCATTCTGCGGCGCGGTATACGGTAAAACTAGATGAAGAGCAACGCCCTTTTTGGCTAATTCTTTAACTATAGCATAGCAGGCAACCCCCAACCCACCACTAATTTTAGGAGGAAATTCCCAGCCATACATTAAGGTGCTAATCTTCCCCATCTTTAACTCTTTAATAGGTAAGTTAAACGCAAAATCTCCGCCACACTCCAAGCCTGAGCTATACAACCATCAGGTTTATATGGTGCATCACCAGAAAATATTTCCGCAATGCTACCTATACCATATTCATCTAGATGCGTTGCCAAAGCAACTAAAGATGGCTCCATAATCTTTGCTGCTTTTTTACGATCACTAGTAACCCTAATCAAAGCTTCAGCAAAATGTCCGAGCAACCAAGGCCATACAGTACCATTATGATACGCCAAATCCCTGCTTTTTTGATCACCACCATAGTAACCATAATATTTTGGATCTCGCATGGAGAGTGTCCTTAATCCATAAGGTGTCAACAACTCGCGCTTTACCAGCTCTACAACGCCAACCGCCATATTCAACGACAACATAGAATAGGGAAGGGAAACAGCAAAAATCTGATTAGGCCTAATAGCGCTATTTCTTTCCTGGTCATTAATAAAATCATACAAATAACCACCTTGCTGATACCAAAATGTTTTTAAAAAAGATTCCTTAATGGTTGGCAATAAAGGCTGTAATTCTAGCTTAATTGGATCGTTAATTATGCATGCAATCTCGGCAATAAAACTTAAAGCGTTATACCACAAAGCATTAATTTCTACTGCATAACCATAGCGAGATGTAACAGGCACTCCATCAACCATTGCATCCATCCAGGTTAAATTAGTGTTTTTATTACCCGCAAAAATCAAACCCTCTTGATCCATCTTGATATCATATTTGGTACCATTTTTATAATGATTAAAGATATTTTTTAAAGTATTCCAGAAATAGGCCACTACCTTTTTAATATTTTTGGTCTTTAGATAATATTGTTGTATAGCCCAGATGAACCATAAGCTAGCATCAACAGTGTTATAAGCATTCCCAACTTTACTTTCCCCCAAATAATTAGGAACCAAACCATCTTGCTCTTGCATAGCAAAAGTTTTTAAAACCGCAAGACAAATTTCCTCCTGACCAGAATAAAGAGTAAGACCAGGAAGAGCTATCATAGTATCTCTACCCCACTCTAAAAACCAATGATATCCAGCAGTAATTGCATAGCAACTTTCACGTTTGATAATAAAGGTAGCTCCTGCCTGATGTAATCTCGTTTGCAAATCACTTAAGCTTAAACCAAGCGTGCTTTTTGCTCTTTGCTCAAGCTCATCTTTCCAACTAACGACAAGGCTTTTTGGCTTTTTTTCTAGACTGCATGAAACAATTACCTCACCCGTATTATCTAGATCAAACGACATAACCCCGGGAGAAAATAAATCTTCGGTAAAATCATAACCACGCTCTTTTTCTCTAGGATAAATAAAATTTTTGTACCAAAGCGGATCGGAATTAAAGGTGTGTTGAGAACTTGATTGAATAAATATACTAGACAACTCTGAATATGGACGACTCTCAAAACCATCGATAAAAACTTTAACATCTTTATCTAAAGATAGATTTTCTTTCTGTAACTGGTGAAAACTCCTTAAAGCAATCAGTGGGCGTATTATCAGCTTGCAAGATGCTACCTTACCAATAATTTGATACTTGATTAATACGGTATTTTCACCATTAATCATTAAAATTTCTTTAACTATAGATAAATCACCGAACTTGAATACCCACCGAGGATGGTTATCGCAGCTAAATTCTTGCAGACTTTCTAAAGATCCATTTTGAAAAAAATTGGGATAAAGAGCAGCGCTTAAATGATATTCTTGATTATGATCTAAAAAAATATCTTCTACTTTACTCAACGAAAGATATTTGTCGGCAAAACCATCTATCTTGCTAATTAATAATCCGTGATACTTACGGGTGTGACAATTAAGCACAGAACTAGAAGCATAACCGCCACAACCATTTGTCTCTAACCATTCTAGGTTAAGAAGGTGTTTCAAATCAAAATCCCATTTTTTCTTGGCGTGTAACATCCCTAGTTTCCTAAACAGTAAAAATCAGAAAAAACTGACAAATACAACTCAAACACAACTGCTTTGGATACTACAACATAATTAAAAATAAAAAAAGAATTTTGTGGCTAATTTACTCTGCATAACCAAGATCTTGCAACAATTTATCATCTTTAGTCCAATTACTCTTAACCTTTACCCACAGCTGTAAAAAGATCTTTTTAGCAAAGATATTCTCTAACTCTCCCCTTGCAAGCGAACCGATCTTTTTCAGGTTGGCACCACCTTTACCAATCACCATCATCCGATGGTTTACCCTCTCTACATAGATCGTTGCCAAAATTGATAATAGATTTGGCTGATTATCAAAGCGATCCACTAACACTGTAATAGAATATGGCAATTCTTGCCCTAGATGCCTGATCAGCTTTTCTCTGATAAGCTCAGATACTAGAAATCTCTCATCACGATCAGTTTTGGTGTCTGGAGAAAAAAACCATGGGCCTTTAGGCAATAACTTATTTATCTCTTTTGAAAACACTTCAACATTTGCACTGTTTTTAGCAGATAGCGGCACAATCGCTGCAAATGGATGCTTTTTAGCGACCTTTTCTATACAAAACAACAAATCCTTTTTTTGCTTGATCAGATCAACTTTGTTAATAACTAAAATAATAGGTTTTCCGGTTTTTTTTAATTCACCCAACACCCACTCATCTTCATCATTCCAAATCGTACCCGCCGCCACAAAAGCTATGATATCCACATCTTTTAAAGCTCCTAAAGCAGCACGATTCATATAAGCATTAAGCTTACTTTTCTTATTTTGGTGAATACCAGGAGTATCAACATAGATAGCTTGATAATCACCCGCAGTGTTAATTCCCAAAATCCTATGCCTAGTAGTCTGCGGCTTACGAGAAGTGATCGTAACTTTGCTGCCTAATATTTTATTGAGTAAAGTAGATTTACCGACATTAGGCCGCCCTAAAATAGCTATATAACCAGAATGAGCATCTCGTCCGATCATATTAATTTTTATCTATCTTGGAGAGCATCTTTTCGGCCGCCTCTCTTTCAGCAACACGTTTATTGGCACCGACCCCAACAGTAGCTTCATCCACCCCATCAACCTGACAAGAGATTTTAAAAGTTTTAGCATGTGCAGCTCCAGTCGTCTCCACAATAGTATAAAGCGGCAATGGCTTGCGCTTCATTTGCAAAAGCTCCTGCAGGCTGGTTTTAGGATCTTTTTTGGCCACCCCAGCATTACTGTTTAGTCTTGAAGAAAACCAATTGATAATATGCCTCTCGACTACTACAAAACCACTATCAAGGTAGATAGCGCCGATTATTGCCTCCATAGCGTCCGCGAGAATAGATTTACTTTTTTGGCTAGCGCGCAACTCGCTATGACCAAACTTTATCTCATCTCCGATTTGTAATTCAAGCGCAAGCTCGGCTAGTACCTCACCATTAACCAAATTAGATCTAAGCCTGCTTAACTCGCCCTCTTTCATATCTGGATAGCGATAAAAGAGCTCATCTGCAATAACAAAATTCAAAATAGCGTCACCCAAAAACTCAAGCCGCTCATTACTCTGCTTTCCCATGCTACGATGACGTAGCGCCCGATCTAAAATATCGGTATTGCGAAAACAGTATCCCAATTTTTCAAATAAACTATCGTAACGCATTAACTAATCTTACTCCCTATTCTACTGAAGCGAACCCTCTTATTAATACTATCCCAACTCATCCATACCCCAAAGGCTTTGCCAACTAAATTTTCCTCTGGTACCACTCCCCACTCGCGACTGTCGTTACTATTATCGCGATTATCACCCATCATAAAATAAGAGTTTTTGGGAACAATTAAATCGATAAACTCTGACTCTCTTCGTCCTGGCTTAATAAAAATCTTATGATCTGCACCATCTAGATGCTCAAGCCTAACCTGCACTGGCTCATAAAAACCATCACCAATCTCAAGTTCAGTTCCAAACGAAGTTTGCCGCATTACTTTGCCATTTATAACCAGGGTCTTATTAACATATACTATATGATCACCCGGCAAACCTATTACTCTTTTAACAAATATCACACTCGGATCATTGGGATAGCGAAAAAGCGTTATATCTCCACGTTTAGGCTCGCCGATATCCAAAATCTTGTAATTCAAAACTGGCAACCTTAGACCGTAAGCGTATTGATTAACAATGATAAAATCTCCTGGCAAAACGGTTGGCTCAAGAGACCCAGTAGGTACTCGGTATGGCTGAATTAAAAAAGAACGAATCAATAATACCAATAAAAATATTGGAAAAAATGATCGCGCATACTCAAACACCACAGGCATATCTTTACCAGCGCCTCTTCTTTTAGCAAAAAAGAGGATGTCACTAAGAGCAACTATTCCACTAATTAAAACCAACAAGGTTAAAACTAAAGGCACGTCAAAAAACAATTGAAAATTATTCATAAACTCTATCATCCTTACAAACTAGTAATAATCACTTTGGGATTATAATGATGATTATTACTCTTGAAAACCAATTTAGTCTAAAATATATAATCCATTGAATATATTAACTTTATCTCAGTACAATAGGCTATATTTTACCGACCGTCGCCAAATAGATGGTAAACTCATCTTTGCCATCAACACCAATAAGCTGATCTACTGAATTCTGATCATAGACAGCTATAGCACAAACTCCACAACCAACAGCCTCAACGCCAAGATACAAATTTTGGCATAGATGACCAACATCAATCGCTATTCCTTTATAAGCATATGAACCGTAACGCCACTCACTTCGATAGGGAATTGTAGTCCAAGCAAAAATCACCGCTGCACTATACATCTGGGCACCATTTACCTCAAAACAACTTTTGGCCAGCTTATCTGCCGCGTCTTTACTATCTGAAACTAAGCATAACTTATGATTTAATGGCAAATAACGATATACTCCTGGGTTTATCCCATCGACTCTTCTAATCACCAAATAACTTTCAAACGGATGCCTTGCTCCAGCCGATGGCACTGCTCTATGCGCATCTACATCCCCATCAGTAACCCCTTGAGTAGCCCAAAGTAAAAAGGACAGCTCATCAATAGTTAAAGCTTCCTGGCTAAATTTACGGCGCGAACGACGTCTAGCAATAGCTTCCTGTAGGGATATCGTAAACTTGGACCTATCTATCTCTGGCAATTCTATTAACTTACAACCAAAAGCACTCTTTTGCGCCTCTGGCATAGCAACTCCTTTTTTACTATCTGAGGGCAAATCAGCCAATTTATCGTCAAAATCGCATTTTAAAATATCTATATTGAAAGTTTTGTACTGCATAAAAACCCCCGGGAATAATCTGCTTGTATTATAGTATATTCCTTTGCTAGAATACGGCAAGGATAATTCATTACAAAGGAGAAGATCTATATGCCACTAGTTTCTACTAAAGAGATGTTTCAAAAAGCCTACCGAGAAGGATATGCCATTGGAGCTTTTAATGTTAACAATATGGAGATAATCCAAGGCATTACTGAGGCGGCAAAAGAGGAGCGTGCCCCACTGATTCTGCAAGTTTCTTCTGGTGCTAGAAAATACGCCAACCATAACTATCTAATGAAATTAGTTGAGGCAGCCATAATTGAAACCAATCTGCCTATTTGCCTACATTTAGATCATGGTGATTCATTTGAACTATGCAAATCTTGCATCGACGGCGGATTTACTTCGGTGATGATTGACGGCTCCCACTTAGCTTTCAAAGATAACATTGAACTAGCTCGTAAAGTTGTTGAATATGCTCATCCAAGAGGAGTAGTAGTTGAAGCTGAGCTTGGCAGACTTGCTGGAGTTGAAGATGAAATCAATGTATCGGATGAACATACCCTTTACACCGACCCTAGTGAAGTAGAAGAGTTTGTCACAAAGACCCAAGTAGATTCATTGGCTATTGCAATAGGCACGAGTCATGGAGCATACAAGTTCAAAGGAGAACCAAAATTACGTTTTGATATTTTAGAGGAAGTAGCGCATAGATTGCCAAATTTTCCTATAGTTCTCCACGGAGCATCTTCAGTGATGCCAGAATATGTCGATATTGTTAACCAATTTGGTGGTAAGATGCCTGGCGCAAAAGGAGTTCCTGAGAACCTCCTTAGAAAAGCAGCCTCAATGGCCGTGTGCAAGATCAATATTGATTCTGATTTAAGGCTAGCAATGACTGCAATGGTAAGAAAAAGTCTAGCGGAGGATCCGACCAACTTTGACCCCCGTAAATATCTTGCTCCAGCAAGAGAAGCAATTAAACAGGTGGTAAAACATAAGCTAATCAATGTCCTTGGATGTGACAACAAAATATAGGGGGGGGATTACCATGATGTCATCTTTTGTTACACTTGGCGGCGTTGCTTTTGGCAACACTCTTGTATGGGGAGTAAACCTCGGAAAATGGGAGGCAAAAGGAGAAAGAGGCACCCTAAACGTATATCGAAAATACGTTACACCTACTATACAAAGGTGGAGAGGGCTAAGACCAAATAAGGTCAGTGTAACAAGACAAAAAGATGTAGACGGGTCATTAGTGTTTACCTTTAAAGATCTTTCTATTGTAGACTTTGAAAGACAAAAAGAAGAACTGCAAAAATGGACCGAAACCGTTTCTTTGATGGAAGAAAGTAACGATCCGAATAAAGTTAAACCTACTGAACAAGTTGCAATATCTTATCAGTATTACGATATAACACTAACTATTTCTGACCAAAATATAAAGCTTGGTGACATAGATTTTTTAGACTGGAATAGAGAAGATTTTGAAATTGAGGTTAGACGCAAAGACGAAACGGAGATTATTAGCAGTGATAGCGAGGAGTATAAACAAGCATTAGATACCCTAAAAAGATATGCAAAAGTTACAGTTAACAATAAATTAACCCCAAATCAGTTTGCCAAAGATGTTATTAATCAAACCAGCGAATGGTACATGGTTGATTTGTTTAACTCCATAGTTAGAGGCCAGGTAATAACCCAAGAATTTGATGTAGTAGGTAGCATAAACCCACACCTACAAGATCAAAAATATGCGGAAGATGTAATTACTTTTGCAACCGAACAAGCAAAAAAAGGTAATTTTTCCACATTCGATAATTACTACGGTGTAGTTGAACAAGAGATAAAAAATGAGCAACTGATCACCAAAAAAACTAAAGAAAGACTCATAAGAGAGATCGCGGCTAGAGAAAAAGATATCGCATACCGCATTCTTAAAATCATCGGTATAACACTAACCTCGGTTTTACTTGCTGCTGGATTAATTTTAGCAATTCACGCTATTTTTAATATATCGATAATTGCAACGATTATATGGAGCACCATATCATTAGGAGGGTGGATTGTAGCAACAGCAAACTACCTCGGTTTAGCTTCCATGGTTTTTGGTATATTTACTAAAACTCTATTCGAGCGATCAAGAGAACTCTTGAAATCGGCCAAAAGTGAGCTGATTGGAGCAAAAGAGCTAGACAAAAAACTAACAGAAGAGCTGGAAAATATAGAAAAATTAAAAGCAGCTGCAAAATTATCTTTAGAAAGTGCTTTAAAATTAGAGTCTGAAACCTCTTTAGATCTAAGCAATAAAAATATCGGCGATGTTGGACTTAGCATTATCAATATCTATTTAAAAAATCACACCAATTCCCCCTGCACCATTCTTTTACTCGCTGGCAATAATATCAGCGACGATGGAATAACTGCTATTGCTAATTTAATCGGATCAAATATCACCTCATTAGAGTCAATCGACCTAAAAGATAATCCAGGAAAAACTGCCCTAATGGTTGAAAGTTTAACCATGAATTTATCATTAACTAACTTAAGGTGGAACAGAGAAACTACTGACCAGACAATTATTAACGATATTGACCGCCAACTAGTCATTAATCGCTATATCCGTGGCCAAGATTTAGGTGCGAATGAAATCAGGTTAAAAGCATTGTTTGGCGAAGATTTGAAAGAACAAATCCATCAACAAGCCCTCGATAAAAT
>CAZTPH010000040.1:0-9729 GCA_964614705.1 uncultured Coxiellaceae bacterium | reverse complement strand
TCGTTTTGAGTCATAAAAATATTTAACCAGCCGTAGTTTCTCTATTCACATGAATAGCGGAGGATTGAGCAGTTGGCATTATAATAACCTCTAAGATATTTACATGCTTAGGACGGCTAGCACAGTAAAAAACCGTATCTGCAACATCTGCAGCAGTAAGCGGAGTAAGTCCGCTATATACCTTGCTCGCACGCTCTTTATCGCCTTTAAAACGCACCATGCTAAATTCGGTTTCAACCATCCCGGGATTAACAGTTGAAACACGAATATTTTTATCAACCAAATCCATTTTTAACCCACGAGTTAATGCGTTTACCCCAAACTTAGTTGCGCAGTATACGCTTCCGGCCGGATAAACGTCATGACCCGCTAGTGAACCAATATTGATAATATGTCCATACTTGTGTTCAATCATTTTAGGTAGTACTGCATAGGTAACATAAAGCAAGCCTTTAATGTTGGTATCAATCATTTGTTCCCAATCATCAATTGAGGCATCTTGAAATTTATCTAGTCC
This sequence comes from uncultured Coxiellaceae bacterium, assembly GCA_964614705.1. GTDB lineage: Bacteria > Pseudomonadota > Gammaproteobacteria > UBA9339 > UBA9339 > CAZTPH01. The sequence goes on along the minus strand of CAZTPH010000040.1, from coordinate 9,212 downwards.
TGCTGCTAATCCAGCATTGTTGATTAGAATATCAATCTGGGACCATTCATCTGGAAGAGCGGCTATTTGTTTAGCCACCTCCTCGCGATTGCGAACATCTAATGTAAGCGTATGAATGCTGCTATCATATTTTTCTCTTAATTCAGTTGCTAACCTTTCCAAAGCTTGAAAACGACGAGCTGCAAGCAATAATTTTGCCCCGTGCTGTGCAAAAACCTCAGCGCACGCCCTGCCAATGCCGCTTGATGCTCCAGTAACAAACACTATTTTATCTTTCATACTTATTCATAACTATAAAAATGATTCGCCATATGGCAAAGGGACAAGCGAAAAATGGCTAGCCAAGGTTTGCCCAATATCTGCAAAAGTTTTTCTAACTCCGATATATTTTGGTGCGACTCCAGGACCAAAAACTAAAACTGGAATATGTTCTCTCGTATGATCACTGCCTTTAAAAGTTGGATCACACCCATGATCTGCAGTGATAATAACTAGATCCCCTGGTTGGAGGTATTGATCTAATTCTGGTAGCTTACGGTCAAAATCCTCAAGAGCATGAGCATATCCAATAAAATCCCGACGATGTCCATATTTCATATCAAAATCGATAAAGTTGGCAAACGCTAGCGATCCGTCACGGGACTCTTTTACCGAATTTAAAACGGCGTTAAATATCTCGTCATGACCATATGCAGCTATACTTTTACTAACTCCGCGGCCAGCAAAGATATCCGAAATCTTACCAATCGCAATAACCTCTTTGCCTGCTGCTACCATTTTTTCCATCAAAGTAGGCGCAGGTGGCGGAATGGAAAAATCGCGTCTATTTTTGGTACGCTGATAATCGCCATTTTTTCCGCTAAAGGGACGTGCAATAATTCTGCCGATTTTATATGGTTTGACTAGCTCATATGCAACTTTGCAAACCTCATATAAACGCTCTAAACCAAAGCTTTCTTCGTGAGCTGCAATTTGAAACACACTATCAGCAGAGGTATAACAAATTGGCATGCCAGTCTTAAGATGTTCATCACCAAGGCGATTAATAATCTCAGTTCCAGAAGCATGACAATTACCTAAAATCCCTGGAATTTTGGCTTGTTTAATTAATCCATCAACTAGCTCTTTTGGAAAGCTAGGATATTCAGGCGGAAAGTAACCCCAGTCAAATAGCACCGGCACTCCCATAATTTCCCAATGCCCACTTGAGGTATCTTTACCAAAACTTAGTTCGCGCGCCGACCCGTATAAACCTTCGGCTTTATTAAAATCACTATCTTTATTGGCAGCTGCAAACAGGCCTAAGTTAGTTAAGTTAGGAATATGTAACGGACCTTGTCGAACCCCCACCTTATCTGCTTTTCCTGTATCACAAAACTCTTTGATATGCATTAAGGTATTGGCTCCCTTATCGCCAAATTTTGCTGCGTCCTCAAGCTCTCCAATCCCAAATGAATCTAGTAACAAAATAAATGCTCTTTTCATGATATGCGCCTTAGAAAGAGTTATATGAAAAAATACTGGGGGTCGGAATCGAACCAAATATTCGAATGCCACTTGCAATGCACTATATTAATCCAACCCTACACCCAACAAACTGCTTAACTTCTTTACACCTATAAAAAATACCGAGGGTCGGAATCGAACCGACACGGTGTTGCCACCACCAAATTTTGAGTCTGGCGCGTCTACCAGTTCCGCCACCCCGGCTAATTTAGACAGTCATCATTTAATCAAAAAACAAACTATTCTACAAGTAAAATACAACTTTAAAGGCGTTCTACTCTACCTGCTTAATCGTTATTTCTACCCGACGATTTTTTGCTTGCCCACCTAATGTTGCATTACTGGCAACTGGGAATCTAGCTCCATATCCAACCGCCATGATGCGACCCGAGCTAACACCTTGGGCGGTCAAGTACTTAGCAACAGATTTAGCTCGCTTTTCAGAGAGAACTTGATTATGCATAGCTTCTCCGCTGCCAGATGCATAACCGGCAACTTTAACATTGCTCTTATCGAACTTCTTGAGCACAATCGCTACCGAGTTAAGGGTATTATAGAAATTAGACCTAATATCTGCTCGGTCGTTTTCAAATGTTATATCGCCGGGCATAATCAATCTGATTGATTTACCAACTCGAGCCACTTGAACGCCTGTGCCTTGTAATTGTTCCCTTAGCTCAGCATCTTGACGATCCATATAATTGCCAGTAACTCCACCGATTGCAGCACCAATGCCAGCTCCTACAAGAGTGCTTGCAGTATTGCCGCCAATCAACTGCCCAGCTAAAGCACCACCAATTGCACCTACGCTTGTGCCTACCGCAGTCTTGCTTACCTCAGTCTCACCAGTATATGGATTAACCGTGGTACAGCCGCTTATAACAAAGGTGCTAAATAAGATGCTAATTAATAATAATTTAATTTTGTCCATAGTTATCGCCCATATCTTTAATCTAACTTTCGTCGATTCTAACAATATTTAAAATAAAAGTATACACAGGATATTTTTTCGCAGGGTCCACATGAAAAATTAGTTAGCTAGATGATAACTCAGCGTAATAATATTGAACCCTGTATGGGAGCAACATTATGCTGAGTATTTACAAGGTTTTTTAGAATTTTATCCAGTTTGTTTATGTGGATCCCGCGATCAAGTCGCGGGACGACGCCCAAGTTCTCGGTCGCTGAAAAACGCAGAGCTCAGACGACGTCCATTTTTTTGTCTTCCCGCGACTTGATCGCGGGATCTATTATGCGCCTGTCTTCCCGCGGCTTCGACCGCGGGATCTATTATGGAACTGCTGAATTACAAATATGCACAAAGGCAAAGCGTACATGAAGCACATGCAACGCAAGGTTGACATCTCTTTTTCTTTTATGAAAGACCTGTTGGTAAAAACTTTTTATGCTTAGTCCCTGATTCTCTGCGCCACCAGCTGTCCACAAGCGGCCATAATTTCTGCGCCACGCGATTTACGAGTAATAGTGTTGATACCAGCATCCAGCAAAACCTGCCTAAAAGCATCAATTTGTACAGATGTGGATGGTTTAAAATCGGTACCTTCAGTGTAATTGCCTGGAATTAAATTAACTTTATAACGACCGTGCGACAACAGTCTAACTAGTTGTTTAGCATGATTAATCTGATCATTAATGCCATCGAGCATAATATATTCAATGGTGACCTGACGCTTTTGGTCAGCAAAATAGTTGTCACATAATTTAATTAGTTCGCTTAATGGGTATTTTTGGTTAATTGGCATTAATTTACTACGTAATTCGTCATTGGGTGCATGCAAGGATATAGCCAAAGCCACTTCACTATCATTTTTTAGTCGCATTATTTCTGGGGTTAAACCACAACTACTAATAGTGACTCGATATTTAGATAAACCGTAAGCATTATCATCTAACATGATCTCGGTTGATTTCACCACATTATCATAATTTAATAGTGGCTCTCCCATCCCCATAAAAACCACATTAGTAACTACGTGTGACTTATTAGTTTGATCAGGAGAAAGTTTTCTGATCGCAAGCCATAATTGACCTATAATTTCTGATACCTCAAGGTTTCGTTTAAACCCTAAACTACCAGTAGCACAAAAAGAGCATTTTAAAGGACAACCGACTTGAGACGAAACACATAACGTTCCACGGCTATCTTCTGGGATATAGACAGTTTCAATTAAATTATTATCTGCTAGCTTTAACAACCACTTGCACGTGCCATCTTCGGCAATTTGTTCATTAACCATCTCGGGTAACCCAACATTACAATGCGTTAACAAATACTCTCTGAGCGTCAAAGAAAAGTTAGTCATTAAGTTAAAATCAACTACACCTAATTGATGTATCCATTTAATTAGCTGTGCAGCACGAAATTTTTTTTCTCCCAAATCAAGAAAAAATTTTTCAAGATCGGATGAGGTAAAATTTAAAAGATTAATTTTAGACACAAATTACTCGGGTGTTAAAAGTGATTTTAGTTTATCAGTCAGTTCCGGTCTTCCAGTAGCGCGATTAATGCAAGTAACTGTATTCTTACCAAATGCTACAATCTTACAATCAGACTTACGGATGATTTCCTGAATAAAAATAAAACGTATTCTGCCATAAACCTCTAACTTTGAATTAACTATAAATTCATCTCCGCTTTTTAGAGGTGCCTTATAATCGATCTCAGTATGAACAAGTACTAGATCAAAGCCTTGCTTATGCATTTCGAAAAAATCTATTCCCAAACTCTTAGCATATTTATGCCTGGCATGTTCCATATAGTTAAAATATACGGCATTATTTACAATTCCCTGCGCATCAAGCTCGCTATCTCTCACCTCTCCTTTCCAAATAAAGATTTGTTGATCACTATTCATGAGAATATTTCTTCTGGTTTAAAAAAGAAGGCTATTTCTACTTGTGCCGTTTCCTGAGAATCTGAGCCATGCACAACATTATGATCTATCGAATCGGAAAAATCAGCTCTGATTGTGCCAGGTGCCGCATTTTTGGGATCCGTTGCACCCATAATTTTACGATTTTTTGCAATTGCATCTTCTCCTGCTAACACTTGCACCAAAACCGGACCTGATGACATAAATGAAACCAAATCATTATAAAACGGGCGCTTGCTGTGAAAAGCATAAAACTGTTCTGCCTGGTCCTTGGTTAGTCGTAACATCCTAGCGGCAACAATTTTTAACCCCTCTTCTTCAAATTTAGTCAGGATTTTGCCAATAATATTTTTTTTTACCCCATCTGGTTTTACTATCGATAAAGTTTTCTCAAAAGCCATATTTTCTCTCAAAATTCATGAAGTTGGGATTTGGGATTATACTAGTTTATTAAAGCTCTGCAAGTTAAAAATAAATTCCGGATGAGATTTGCCCATCAACCATAAGTTTTTTTAAGGTGTTTTTTTTGCATTGTATAATACTATTTAATAATTACTTTTTTTAATTCAAACAAGAGATGTGGGGGCAAAATGCAAAACATACTTAAGAAGATTGTACTGATACCAGTTTTACTCGGTTTTTTACTTATTTCTGGTGTTGGGTTAGCAAATGATGAGCAGAACGTTCAATTAGAAAATGCTATCAACACCAATAACCTAAAAAAAGCAGAGAAAATTTTAAATTCGGGTTTTGATTTTAAGAATTTTGACTACCGGTACCATTTTAAAATTTCATCAAAAGAGATGGCGAAACTTTTGTTAAACAAAGGAATGGATATAGAACGTTTCGTCAGAACGATTTTGAACAACATGGCTTATGAACAAAACAACAAAAAAGAGTTGGTGAATCTAGCTTTAGATAATGGCCTTACCCCTAATTTACTACTACAAATAGCTATCGCCCACCAAGCAATGAAAGAACAAAATTATTTTATAGAATTAGCGCTTAGTAAAGGCGCAAAGTTCTCTTCAATCAAGCGCTGGGATTCTTATGAGCTACCAACACCAGAAGCTTTTGAAACTGTATTAAAAAACCATAATGATGCAAATGATGTGATGTTTTGGGTGGTATCTGCAGTTTGCTATCCCATTCCGCTAAATCCAGATGAAGAGCCGTATAGAATCGAAAATGAAGAAGAAATTCATGCCAGAAACAGCTACGTAAAACGAGCTTTGGACAAGGGCGCAGACCCATTAATATTAATAAAAATAATCGTTACCGGCCGGTATAAGCACACTGCTGTCAATGGTAAAATAGAAAGGCCGGAGAATTTAATAGCCATAGCATCTGAATATGGTGCAAATTTGTCCGACTTAAAAAAAATACGTGGTGCACATTGTGCAGATATCTCTCTAGGTAATGCCTGGTTGCTGTTAGATAAATCATATGATCCGAACGAAATTCTTAATTTGGCATTTGCGGAGTGTTATCATCACGACAAATATGACAACGATCAAACCTATATAGATTACGCCTTAGCCAAAATATACCAAATCGTTGAGCTAGCCCTAAATGCGGGTGCCAATCCTAACAATATCAGATATTTTGCTACGCTGCCGTCAGTAGAGTTGAGCGAACTACTATTTAAGCACGGACTCAATCCCGAAGTCTTTTTAGATCTAATAGGACAAAGCGCCCACATAACTTTTGATTCTAAAACTAAAATGCCAGTATTGGACAAGCAATTTATTCAACACAGAGAAAAGCTGGTTGAGCTGGAGTAAAAAAAGGGGCTAAATCACGCGTTATTCAAGACGATGCCATTCTTGATCTTATAAAGATAATTAGTGAAAGAATAGACTCCACCAAAGATGATCAAATCGATATATATGAAATTGATGTTAAAACTGGTAAAAACATAGCAGGAATAATGGCTGATAGCGGCTATCTAGCATGGTTTGAAGAAGCAGCAAATTCAGAAGATGCTGGCATAAATATGAAGGATGCCTTCGGTAAAACACCGCTAATGTATGCTACTATCAATGGCCACAAAAACATGATCGAATTTTTAATTGAGGTTGGAGCCAACATCAACCTAACTGATAAAGACGGCAAGACAGCGTATGATCTGGCTCGTAACAGCGGCAAGCTTAATAATGATTTAGAAAAATTATTAAAACCATCAGAACCAGTAAGCCCAAAAAATCAAAAGATTTACAAAGAGGCGTTGTAATCTTACATATTATCTAAATACAAATACTGTTTAGGTTGGTGATTTTAAAAAAATCATCTGGTGCAATAAGGAAATTATTAGAAATAAAAGTTAAATATCTCTCGTAAATTACACACATTAAGTCAAAATAAAATGGTTTATACCATAGTATAAAACACTGTATATACAAGCTTATTTTATCATGTTAGCTTCGCCGTGATTTGCATAATCCTCTCTAAACTAACATGGGTAGAAAATGAAATTATCTGCGTTGAGTAATCTCTTCAAAGACCCTCATCTTCCAGCAATTACCGATCAACATACCATAGACAAAAAATATCGTTATTGGAGAATTCGTACTTTTTATGCCATGTATGTTGGCTATGCTGCTTTTTACTTGACTCGCAAAAGTTTTACTTTCGCAATACCACAGATGATTCAAGACTTACATTTTACCAAAGAGCAGATAGGAATTTTGGGTAGTATCTTTTATGTGATTTATGGAATGAGTAAATTTGCAGGAGGCATGCTCTCAGATAGATCAAACCCACGCTATTTTATGTCTATATCTTTATTGATCACTGCAATCGCTAATATCTTTTTTGGTTTTTCTTCTTCGTTAATGTGTTTTATATTATTTTGGTCAATTAATGCTATATTTCAAGGTTGGGGTTGGCCGCCGTGCGCACGTTTACTGACCCACTGGTATTCTCAATCTGAAAGAGGCAGATGGTGGGGATTTTGGAATAGTTCTCATAACATTGGTGGCGCCGCCATCCCCATTATTGTTGCCAATAGTATATTAATTTTTGGTAGTTGGCGTGCTGGACTATTTATTCCCGCGATAATTACTATTATCATTGCAATTTTTGTAATGAATCGGCTAAGAGATATCCCTGAATCTCAAGGATTACCTCCAATTGAAATATACAAAAAAGATCATGTAGAAAAACAACTAAATTCTCAAATTAAAGACCAAGATAAAAAATCTATTTTATATATATTTTTCCATTATATATTTAATAATCATTACGTTTGGCTGCTAGCTTTTTCGTATGTGTTAGTATACGTGGTACGTACAGCAATTAACGATTGGGGGCTTCTATACTTAGACGAGCAAGGTTATAACAAAAATGTAGCTGGAATCATTATAGCATTATTTGAGATTGGAGGATTAGTAGGCTCACTAGCGGCAGGATGGTGTTCAGATACAATATTTAAGGGGCTGAGAGGACAAACAAACGTAATATTTAGCTTGGGAGCACTGATTTTAGTCTATCTTTTTTGGAAGGTAACAGGGAATCATTGTTTTTTACACGGTGCGGCAATTTTTGGGATTGGCTTTTTTATCTTTGGACCGCAAATGTTAGTTGCTACTGCTGCAGCCGAATTGTCACATCGGGAAGCAGCTGGTACATCTACGGGATTTGTTGGCCTTTTTGCTTATCTCGGAGCTGCTTTGTCCGCCTATCCTCTTAGTGTAGTAATGAGCCACTACGGATGGTCGGGATTTTTTATAACTATAATTATATGTGCAGTAGGCGCCATTTTAACCCTAATGCCGTTATGGCGAGCTGCTGGACATAAAAAATCTTAATAAATTAAGATTGACCTAATTGCAGAACTTAATTAGAATCCCCATCCTTGGCTTATGGGGCTATAGCTCAGCTGGTAGAGCACTTGCATGGCATGCAAGGGGTCAGCGGTTCGATCCCGCTTAGCTCCACCATGTTTATAAACGTTATTCGCCAAGTATAAACTAATTTAGCAAAGAGAGCTTGCTTGAATCCAGGAAGTGGTAGAAATAGCTAGTGGAAAGGTACTCTTTGATAAATTAGTTTAGACGAAGAGGCAAGATTTGAGCGCCCGGAGTTTACTTTTGGGTAAATGAGGAGCGCGAAAATCGCCGCCTATGAAGTATAAACTAATTTAGCGAAGAGTACATGTTGTCCCCATCGTCTAGAGGCCTAGGACATTGCCCTTTCACGGCAGTAACACCGGTTCGAATCCGGTTGGGGACGCCATATAAATCAATAAGTTAATATAGATGTACGTCTCTAATATTTAATTTAGGTAAGTTTTAGGTAAACAATCATCAGATAAATGTTTATCTTCTTCTAAAATCTTTCACAGCAGTAACACCGGTTCGAATCCGGTTGGGGACGCCATATTTATCAAATAATTAGTGGGTATTAGGGATTTAAAAAAACAATTTATATAAAATTTATATAATACATACATTAAAATAAAAGCGGTGTTATGAACTAAAATTGTAATGACATGATATAGAAAAGAACATCGAAATTGTCCCAGAAATTCATAAATAACATTGAAACAGTGCATTGCGCCATAAAACATAGACTTTTAGCTATTTATCTACAATTATAGATCGTGAAAAATATTTTTATTCCTGAAAGTAATCAGTAGCAAGCCATTGTCCATTACGGCCTAGCGGGAAAAAATTTAATCTTTTAGTCAGCTCGTAATTGTTATAGAAAAGACTTTGTACATGACAAAAATTTTGAATAATTAAGCTTACATGAAACATTATTTGCCCAAACAAGTTGACGCACCTCTCGCTCAACTTGTTTTAGGGACGC
>CAZTPH010000039.1:1300-10014 GCA_964614705.1 uncultured Coxiellaceae bacterium | reverse complement strand
CTTAATATATTTTAACTCTTGGATAGGCAATGTCAAACTCTCTTTTCTTCTTTAGTAATAAGCCCGCCATCAACAACAAAAATAAATGGACAAAAAATGTTTTATAATTATAGCGCGGCTTGATAAATATTGAAATGACTTAACTACTTGTCAATTTCTCGTGTTAATTTAACCCTGTTATTTTTACATAAAAAATGATGTTTTGTACGGTATACTTTATAACATTTTAGTTTGTAATTAAATAATTTTGGTTAATAATTATCAAAAATATAAATGTGCTGCGCTCCATTCCTCGATTTATAGCGCCGAGCATTGACCCCTATTTTTATTTATGCTAAAATGCAACCATATTGCAAATTAACATAAAATAAAAATGTATTTAAATAGGACACTATCTTCGTCATTGGAAAAATTAAATAAGACATTTTCCGTTGTTTTGCTGACCGGGCCGAAACAAATCGGAAAAACCACCCTATTAAAACATGCAAGCAAGGGCAAGAGAGAATACATTTCTTTCGACAACCTAACCTTAAGAAACCAAGCAAAAGAAGACCCGGAGCTATTTTTACAAAAATACCAAACCCCACTACTAATAGATGAGATCCAATATGCACCAGAACTTCTTCCCTACATAAAAATAATAGTTGATCGCGAAAAAAAACCCGGAATGTTTTGGCTAACCGGTTCACAAAAATTTAATTTAATGAAAGGGATATCAGAATCTCTGGCCGGTAGGGTCGGTATTTTGCAAATGCTTGGATTATCATTAAAAGAAATGAGTACCCGTGCTAAAAAATCTCTTCCCTTTTTGCCTAACAAAAACCTATTTAACCATAAGAAAGTTGATAGCCTAACCTTAAACAAAATATATGAAATAATCTGGCGAGGATCATTTCCATTATTATATGAAAATAAAAAAACAGATTGGGAGGTGTTCTATAGTTCCTATGTAAATACATATATAGAAAGAGATATACGAGATTTAACTCAAGTAGCAAATGAACGCTCGTTTTTCAAATTCTTACGGATCGCAGCAGCAAGAACCGCACAACTAATCAATTACACCGACATGGCTCGTGATGCCGATATATCGGTAAATACAGCCAAAAACTGGCTTTCACTGCTAGAAACATCTGGGATTATCTATATCTTAGAGCCTTATTACATGAACAGAACCACCAGAATAGTCAAAACCCCAAAAATATATTTTTTAGATACTGGGCTGTGTGCGTATTTAACCAACTGGAAATCTCCTGCAACACTTGAGGCCGGGGCTATGAGCGGACCAATCTTTGAAACATTTGTTATCAGCGAAATAATAAAATCTTACTGGCATAATGGTAAGCAAGCGCCCATTTACTTTTATCGGGACAGCAATAAAAACGAGATCGACCTATTAATTGAGCAAGATGGCAAAATTCATCCGATCGAAATCAAAAAAACATCCAATCCAAATAAAAATGATATTAAAACTTTCGCGCTCTTAGAAAAAACATCATCCTCTATGGGTGATGGCGCTATTATCTGCTTATGCCAAGACTGGATACCCATTACTAAAAATGTAAATGCGGTAAACACTGGAATTATATAGTCAATCGCAGCAAGATTTAGAGCATGGCCTACGCAGAAAAATTAGTTAGTTAGATGGTAATTCAACATAACAATATTGCGCCTATACAGGCCTCTTTTTTGTGCTTTGTCTACTTGTGGTTACCTTCACCGCTTCGCGGTTCAGTCACCAAGAGCTGTAGATATCACACTCCTGCGGAGCGTTCCAACCACTCTCGGCAAATGCCGTAAAAGAAATGTTGTAAATGGATCCCGCGATCAAGTCATATCTTTATACATAACTTTAGGATTACCGCGTATTATGCAGCCTGGAAGGTTTGGTTATTTGTTTATGCAAATAATTATATTCCTTTATAACCCTTTACCAGCTTGTTTTCCGCGATAGCCACATATTTATGTATAAAGATATGCGATCAAGTCGCGGGACGACGCCCAATTTTGCGATCTTCTTAGCTTACGCTACTTCGTAGCGGGACGACACATCGTCTTCCCGCGGCTTCGACCGCTGGATCTCTATACATAACGCGTCGCAGAAAACACTCAGTGTGCGATCAAGCCGCATTTAAAACGTCCTGAAAGAGACGTTATAACTATAGCCTAGGGTGACCTAGCCACAACGTGGATAGGTCACCCTAGGAAAATGATTGATCAAAAATCCGCGCCCTGAAAGAGGCGCAATATTACGTTGAATAGTTATGGGTTTTTAGAATTTAATCCAATTTGTTTATGTGGATCCCGCGATCAAGTCGCGGGACAACGCCCAGTATGCGGTCGCTGAGAAACGCGCCGCGGGGCGACGTCCGATTTTGCAATTGATAAAAACTTTTCATGCGTAGGCCCTGGGATTTAGAGCACTTCCCTTTATTACTAATATATTGATTTTTGATAAATGAAGTGCAATACTAAAAATAGGGTTTAACCTAAAACGCTTAAACATTCTATATTTACATGGAGGACGATATAATGCGCTTAGAAAAACTTACCGATAACTTTCGCGATGCCTTGGCCGCAGCTCAATCAAAAGCCCTGGGTCAAGATAATCAATTCATTGAACCTGTTCATCTTATGAGCGCCATGCTTGAAGAACAAGGCACCATCTATAATATTCTCAAGCGCGCAAAAGTCGACCTTAACAAACTTGAAAAATTATTGAATAAGGCACTTACTGAGTTACCTCAGGTATCTGGAACATCTGGCGAAATTCATCTTTCCAATGACTTAATTAAAATGTTGAATGTTACCGACAAGATAGCTCAACTACGCAAAGATACCTTCATTGCGAGTGAATTGTTTCTTTTAGCAGCCCTAGATGACAAAGGAAAACTAGGAACGATTTTACAAGAAGCTGGGGCAATAAAAAATATCATTGAACAAGCTATCGCTGAAATACGCGGCAATGAAAAAGTAGATGATGCAAGCGCAGAAGGAAAAAGGCAGGCGCTAGAAAAATATACTCAAGATATAACCAAAAGAGCCTCCGGTGGCAAAATTGATCCGGTAATTGGACGCGATGATGAGATTAGGCGCACAATTCAGGTTTTACAAAGACGCACCAAAAATAATCCGGTTTTAATCGGTGAACCTGGGGTCGGAAAGACTGCGATTGTTGAAGGATTAGCACAAAGGATTATTAACGGCGAAGTACCAGACAGCCTAAAAAATAAAAAATTACTCGCTTTAGATATGGGAATGTTAATTGCTGGAACTAAATTCAGAGGAGAATTTGAAGAACGCCTCAAGGGAGTAATTAATGAAATTGCCAAAGCTGAAGGAGAGATAATTCTTTTTATCGATGAGCTGCACATGGTAGTTGGAGCTGGTAAAACCGAAGGCTCAATGGACGCGGGTAATATGTTAAAACCAGCTCTAGCTCGCGGTGAATTACGTTGTATCGGCGCCACCACTTTAGATGAGTATAGAAAATATATTGAAAAAGATGTGGCTTTCGAGCGCAGATTTCAAAAAGTTTTGGTTGATGAACCATCAGTTACTGACACTATCGCTATTTTACGCGGCCTAAAAGAAAAATATGAGCTACATCACGGGGTCGATATCACAGATTCAGCACTAGTTGCTGCTGCAACTATGTCACACCGTTATATTACCGATCGAAATCTACCAGATAAAGCCATTGACTTAATCGACGAAGCAGCAAGCAGAATCAGAATGGAGATGGATTCAAAGCCAGAAGATTTGGATCGCTTGAATCGCAAAATTATTCAACTCAAGATAGAACAAGAGGCCTTAAAAAAAGAAAATGATGAGGCATCCAAAAGGCGGCTCTTGGATTTAGAAAAAAATCTCTATACCATAGAAAAAGAATATGCCGACTTAAATGAAATTTGGAAGCGAGAAAAATCTACTGTGCAAAGAGCTCAAAGAATCAAAGAAGAGCTTGACCAAGCGCGGCTTGATATGGAATCAGCCAAACGCAAAGTAGATCTTACCAAAATGTCAGAATTACAATACGGAAAAATCCCTGCTTTAGAAAAAAAGTTGTCAGAAGCCTTACAAGCTGAAAAAGATCAACTCCAACTAGTGCGCAACAAAGTTACTGAAGAAGAGGTAGCAGATGTAGTCTCTAAGTGGACTCATATACCAGTTAGCAAAATGTTAGAGGGAGAAAAAGAAAAATTACTGCAGATGGAAAAATTACTGCACAAGCGAGTAATTGGCCAAGATGAGGCGGTTAAAGTTATTACTAATGCTATTCGCCGCTCTCGCGCTGGGCTTGCTGATGCCAATAAACCAATCGGTTCGTTTTTATTTTTAGGGCCAACGGGCGTCGGCAAAACCGAACTGTCTAAAGCTTTAGCTGAATTTCTCTTTGATACTGAAGATGCTTTGACCAGAATCGATATGTCTGAGTTTATGGAGAAACACTCTGTAGCAAGGTTAATTGGTGCCCCTCCAGGTTATGTTGGTTACGAAGAAGGAGGGTATTTAACTGAAGCAATAAGAAGAAAACCATATTCGGTTATTTTATTAGACGAAGTAGAAAAGGCTCACCATGATGTTTTTAATATTCTATTACAAGTTTTGGATGACGGGAGATTAACCGACGGTCAAGGTAGAACTGTAGATTTTAGAAATTGCGTGATCATCATGACCTCCAATCTTGGTTCACAATATATTCAAGAAAATTCTAAACTTGGGTATGATAATATTAAATTAGCCATTATGGAGATTGTGACAAAAAACTTCCGTCCAGAGTTTATTAACAGGATTGACGAAATAGTAGTTTTTCACAGCCTGTCTACCCAAGATATTAGAAAAATTGTTGAGATTCAGATTGCCAAACTAAAAACCAGATTAGCCGCACAAAATCTTGAATTAGAGATTACTACTAAAGCTTTAGATCACTTAGCTAGCATAGGATTTGATCCTATCTATGGCGCAAGACCACTAAAAAGAGCGATCCAACAACATTTGGAAAATTCACTCGCACAAGATATTTTGGATGGACGATTTATAACTGGAAGCAAAATATTAGTTGAGATGAAAGATGGCAGGTTAATCTTTAAAACTAAATTGCCTGAACCGCAGTAATGGCAATCGTAGACACAATATCTTCTACAGTACAACCGCGCGATAGATCGTTAACGGGTTTACGTAATCCTTGCAGCATCGGACCAACACAAACAACCCCAGTACTTCTTTGCACAGCTTTATATGCAATATTACCCACATCCAAATCTGGGACCACAAATACCGTAGCTCTACCTGCTACCATACTATTAGGCGCTTTTAATTTAGCAACCTCTGGATCAATCGCGGCATCATATTGCAATGGACCATCAACCAATAAATGCGGCTGCAGTTTTTTTGCAATCTCAACTGCCGCTTTAACTTTATCTACATCTGGGCCAAAACCAGAACCACCCGTGCTATAACTCAACATAGCAACTCGCGGAATAATTCCGAATGCTTCAGCAGAAGCAGCGCTTTGAATCGCAATATCAGCAAGTTCTTCAGAGGTAGGATTAGGATTAATTGCACAATCACCATAAACTAACATCTGGTCCGGCAAACACATAAAGAAGATTGAAGACACAAGTTTAGTGCTTGGTGTAGTTTTAATAATTTGCAGAGCAGGACGAATAGTATCCGCTGTCGTATGAATAGCTCCAGAAACAAGCCCATCAACTTCGCCCAGATACAACATCACAGTCCCAAGCACGGTATTGCTTTCTAGTTGTTTGATTGCTTCATCACGAGTTAACCCTTTACTACGACGCGCTTCGCAGAGCGGATCAACATATCTTGCCGCCACACTTTTCGGATCTATCACCTCAATTTGGGCACTCAGTTTTATTCCATACTTATCACAACTAGTTTGCACGGCCTCCCTACTACTTAATAATACACATTGGGCAACTCCTAAAGAAGCACAGATATTAGCTGCTTTTAAGGTACGCTCTTCACTCCCTTCAGGTAACACAATCCTTTTTCTTGCAGCTTTGGCTCGAGAAAACAGATTAGATCTAAACATAGCTGGCGTAAAATTACCTTTAGCTACATTATTTAAAAATGGCCAAAGCCAACCAAAATCCAACATACCTCCAACAATACTGCCAATATAAGCGGCGCTACCCCTGCCAACCAAGTCATTTTTATATGGACCTGCTCCAAGAAGTTTAATTTTATCTTGGACCACAATCTGGGCTTCAGCTAAAGAAGCTTTATTAACTATCGCACCGATAACCCGCTCTGAATTATAGCTGCTGGCAACAACTCGCAATTGTCTTGCAATTTGATCAAGTGATTCACGAATAGCAACTACAAAAATAATCGACGCATCTAATGCTTGCGCTATAGCACGATTAAGCTCCGCAGCATATGATTTAGCTAGTGAAATCCCTTGGACAATTACCATATCTTTATCTAAAGACGCAGTTTGAGTTTGCTCGAAGATTTCTAACAGCAGATCATCTTGTTGTTTGGCAAGCAGGCGACTCTCAATATAATCACTTTCAATTTCAGGTAAAACAGCAGCGTGTACTTTTTTATTATTTAAAGTATCAAGCAATCCTTGAGCAACTATATTTATTCCAGCACTTACCGAAGCTGGCACCAGCATTACTATTCGCATATAACCCTGAAATTACTAAACAAAAATTCTATAAAACTTTTTTCAACTCTTCCATGATAATTTTTTTCAAATCATCTAACTCGCTGTTACCTCGGCTAGCAAAACTAGAGGGTGTGATAACGCTCGCTCCTCCAGACGATTGTTTAGGACCAAGTCCTGCCGCTATCCGTTTTTCCAACAGATTAGCAATTTGTTCATCAGTTAGCAACCGCGGCATACCCATATGAGTGGCGTAATAGTCGATTTTTGCCAAGTGTTCTACAAGCTCAATCCGCAAGAATGCTTGCTCCACACAATTACCAATAGCCAACACTCCATTTCCAGGCATCATCAATACATCATATTTACTAAGAGCATTACTGATAATTTCATCATTTTCTTTAACTCCAGGCATAGCAAATGCTACTACGGGAATTAAATCACCAAGCGAAACTACAGCTTCAGGCAAAGATGGTCTAATTGGTAGATTCACAAGACCACGTGCAGTAGCAAACGGCGGATGGGCATGCATCACTGCATTAATCTCTGGGCGCGCCCGATAAGCAGCAAAATGTAATTTAATCTCTGAAAATGATTTGCCACCACCAGCTATTTTATTTCCTGCTGCATCCACGGTAACGACATTGGCTTTGGTCACGGCACTCTTACTTACTGCGCCTGGCGTAGCCAGAAAATGGCTACCCAATCTTGCCGTAATATTACCATCATGATTTGCAACATAACCCTTTTCATCTAGCTTGTGACTAAAACGAACTATCTCATCAATAATAAATTCTTGATCATTATTCATAATTATCCGAGTTGGCGATAACTTTTACTTGCACGCATAGCGTTCAATTTTTCAAGCACCCAAAGAGCAGCAGCGGCCGCACTATCAATTTCTGATTCTTCTCCACTCATAACCAATCTACCCGTTGCGCCAAATGATTTAAGACTAATAAGCTTAACATTGGCCGCTTTTAACGCCTCGTTAGCAGCGATCGTAATATAAGCAGAAGGCATAGTTTCAATAATTAACACTGAATCATTTGAGACCACTTTTTCATTTTTAGCTTCAAGATTAAAATACTTCGCATGATCCTTCTCAATGCCGCGAATAATTTTGTTAGTAAAAATATCTATCTTGGCACGATCATTCTCATCAATACCTATCGTTCTTACGATCTCTCTGCCAGCTTCAATCACCTCTCCTTGATCTTGATGGTGAAGAAATAATTGGCCAAAATATCTTTCAGTAATTAATCCACTAAGATTTACTTGGGCACGCTTTAAAGCAACATCTACTAATGAGTGAATTAGCATTGCTGGCGCAATCTCAACAATCAACATGGCATCGTTTTTGTTAGGTAAAGCAACTAAATTTCTTTCTGGAATAAAGTTAACTAACTGTGGTTGAATATTATCTAAAAATGTTAATGTACGTAATTCAAAGTTTGCGCCGCTCATATTACTATCCTCATAAACTAAATTAATAATTACCAGCTTTAGCTTGTTTGCCAGTTACGATTGAGACACTTGCTGAAGCTCCAACTCTGTTTGCGCCAGCTTTTACCATCTTCTCTGCATCTTCTTTGGTACGAATACCCCCAGAAGCTTTGACCTGCATATCACTACCAACAATCTTGCGCATTAATGAAATATCTTCCACCGTAGCGCCACCAGAACCAAATCCAGTAGAAGTTTTGACGAATGCCGCTCCAGCGGTTTTTGATAAAGCACATGCAATTACCTTTTCGTCATGATCCAAATTTGAAGTCTCAAGAATAACTTTAACTGCATATGGCTTTGAGGCTTCTACTACTTGACGAATATCTTCATAAACAGTTTTATAATCTTTAGATTTCATTGCACCAATATTGATTACCATATCGATCTCTTCGGCTCCTGCTGCGATCGCCTCTTTGGACTCGAATGATTTAGCGTGAGATGTAGCAGCTCCCAAAGGAAAACCTACTACTGCTATCGGCTTGACTGAACTGCCTTTTAAAAGGCGAGCTACCAAAGGAATATTGCTTGAGTTAACACAAACTGTAGCAAAATGATATTCTCTAGC
>CAZTPH010000039.1:0-1290 GCA_964614705.1 uncultured Coxiellaceae bacterium | reverse complement strand
CTCTTTACATATTTTGGTTAACTCTTCTTGAGTAGCATCTGGTTTTAACAAAGTATGATCAATCATACTAGCAAGCCTAGAATCTATCTGGGAATTAATGCCGACATTAGCTCCAATTCTAGAGGCACCAAGGTTAATAATGTTATCAACCACCTCTGGTTTTTTGACCACACATAAACCACAGTTATTACAAGCTTCTGGCGACCTTACACAATCTACTAATGTATTACCGACAAAACTGGTAGATACATTCATACCATTTAATCGATCAGTTACCCTCTTAGTAATAAGCTCTACAAGTTCATCAATTTTATCTGTCATATTATTTTCCTACTTTTTTAAATTATTTAACTCTATACAATCTACAATCCCAACAATTACCGAATGAAATGGATCATTTGGTGTCCCTAAAATCTGTCGTGCAGTATTTCCCTCTCTTTCAATTAGCACCACATCACCTGGCGCTGCTTGCACACTATCACAAGCCAAAAACGAATCTCCCTTGTCATTACCCTGTTCGTCAATTGGCTGCGCAATTAGCAAACGCTGGCCACTGTAACAGGGGTATTTTGCTGTAGCAACTACATTACCTTTAATTCTAGCTAATATCATAAATTATCCACCAAAAATATCTTGTCGGTCTTTAATCTTATCAGTTTCTACATTGACCTGATCTACAATGCCAGTAATAGCAGCATCAACTGCCACAAAAGAATCATCTAGAACAAGCGCAGCTTCACGAGCCGTCACCCAATGCACTAAATCACCTGGACCAGCCTGGACCGCATCGATAGCAGCAATAGGAAGGCCAGAATTTTTTAGGCTATCAGTTAGCGGTTGAATCATCATAATCTTTTGCCCAACTAATGCTCTATCTTTAGTGGTTGCAACTACTGTACCTATTACTTTTGCTAATTGCATCTTCTGCTCCCAATTACCAATAAACGCCTTTATCAATTAAGTCTTGATGTGGAGCAGCAATAATCTCTACTCCAGCCAATAACCCTTCACCCGCCACATGTTTCTTAGCAGCCTCTATTGATGATTCAACATCGCTTAATTCGCCTGTAATTACAAAAAACGCCTTACCACCTAAGCCATTTGCGAGCCTAATCTCTACTAGAGATACCGGAGCGTTTTTAGCTGCAATATCAGCAGCAGCAACACAGGAAGCTACAGAAAAAGATTCAATCACGCCAATCGACCCAAATTTTTCGATCTTAGTTGCTCCGGAAATTGCTGGAATTACATCTAGATGTAAGTAGGGCAAAAACAGGTCATTTACCACCA
>CAZTPH010000038.1:0-10140 GCA_964614705.1 uncultured Coxiellaceae bacterium | reverse complement strand
TTGATTTATCTGGCTCCCCGGGAAGGGATTGAACCTCCGACCAAGTGATTAACAGGCTCACCGACAAAGACGCTAATCAGTATCACAAAGGAACCCCAACAGGAACCCCAAAATAAAAAATAAATCGTTAATTGCTAAATTTACCTTATAATTCCTTGATTTTATTGGTGGGCTGTCCGCGACTCGAACGCGGGACCAACGGATTAAAAGTCCGCTGCTCTACCGACTGAGCTAACAGCCCCTGACAAACAACTAAACTATATGCTTGCCTCTAAACAAGTGATCATAATACCCATAGATTGTCACTTTTCAATAAAAATTATGATTTTTTTACCACTACCACTCTATTAAAATCTTTAACCAAACTGTTTTTTAGGCTAGGGAGTTCATTAAAAAACTGGGCTAACTTTTTACTAGGAACCACAATATAAGCTGGCTTACCAGCGATCTCTTGCGCCAATGTATCGTGATTAACGAAATATTGGTGATAAGATCCTAGGCTCTTGCCATAATATAGGTCGCTACTTTTGCTATCAATGATTTTAAAAGGAGACGGGACATAAAACGCAACTGCCGAAACACTTTCAAAATCTTGGTATAGATAAAGCGGCATACCTACCCCTTTAGCAGCCAAATATTGACCAGCCGCAGCCGTAGAAAACTGATCTTGATTACGATAAATATATGAACTTGCAGCCAGCATAATTGGGATAATGGTAAAAGCCATAGCTACAATTGCAACTAATGGCTTTTTGGCAACTGCAACTACAATAGCTGCGATGAATAAATAAATAATGACTGACAATAGGTAGTTACTAGCAACACCATCAAGAACACCAAAACTCAAAATATAACTCAACAAAAACCCTAGCCCAATCAGTAAAAACGATACAGCCACCCAGATATTAATTAATTTGTCCCTATTAGTAGCTAAAAAATTAGTTATTTTTATCCCCATAATTATCGCCAAAGCTGGCATACTTACGATCATATAATAATTTGCCTTGGCGCTAGAAAGAGAGAAAAAAATTAGCATCACCAATAACCAACACCAGCTAAAGCGCAATAATTTATTCTCAAGATCATCGACCGAACTATCCCTTTTAAATATTAGCGGTACAAAAAAGGACCAGGGAAAGATATAGATCAAAATACGCGGCAAATAATAGTACCAAGGACCGTGATAATAATCATGTGGCACCCGTTGATTTAAAAATCGTAAGAAATGTTCCGATACAAAATAATACCAAGCAAAACCTTGATGTTGCACAATAGCTGCTATATGCCAAGGCAAAACAATAATCAGAAATATTCCTACTCCTATCGGATCTAATATTTGATATAGTTTGCGATAATCTTTCTCTACAATTAAAAATGCACCAAACGCCCCACCAACCAAGACCATTGCAACCAACCCCTTGGTTAATATAGCTAGCGCAAAAAATAGATATCCGATTCTAAGAAATTTAATTTTACGTAATTCATGCCAACAAAACCAAGATAAAAGCGTAGCCGTAATTAAAAAGGTAAACAACATATCAAAAAAAACCATCCTAGCGATGAGCGCCACTCCAACACTAGAAGAAAAAATTAATGCCACAACAATACCTGCGCGATCTTTTTTAAGTTTTTTAGCAAAATAGATTAACGCAAAACTAACCAAAGCAGCACTTGTGACCGTAATTATCCTTGCAGCAAAGGCATTAAAGCCAAACAACCAAAAACTTACAGACAATAACCAATAAAGTAGCGGCGGCTTTTCAATATAGGGCACAGCGTTGAGATGAGGAATAATAAAATTTTTAGACAACAACATCTCTTTGGCAATAGCGCTGTATAATCCTTCATTGTTATCTAATAGCGGGTAACTACCAAGTGCAAAATAGTAGCTAAAAAATATCGTCAGAACAATAATTGCATACCATCCATAATTATTCTTGCTATTCATAAAAACTAACTTCCAGCAATACTCATCTCGCCTACTAAAATTGATCCGGTTAAAATGTTAGAACGAGAATCAATATCGTTGCCAACTGCCACTATATTTAGAAAAATATCTTTAAGATTTCCGGCAATAGTCGAACCAGACACAGGAAATTTAATCTCTCCGTCTTCTACCCAATAACCAAATACTCCGCGCGAATAATTGCCAGTAACAATATTTACCTCTCCACCCAAAATCTCTGTCACCAAAAATCCTGTTCCCATCTGCTTTAACAAAGAATTAAAATCTGGTTGAACAACTGTTCTAACAATAGCATTACGAACACCACCGCTATTACCAGTAGTCTGCATCTTTAACTTGCGTGCTGAGTAACTATCGAGCAAATAACGTGTTAACACTCCACTAGCAATTATACCATTTGGAAATAATTTCACTCCCTCATCATCAAAAGATGCACTACCTAGTGCTCTTAGCAAAAGGGGATTTTCCTCAATAGTTATGTTACTAGGAAATATTTGATGCCCCAAACTATCTAAAAGAAACGAGCTATTGCGATATAAATTACCACCGGATATGGCACTAAAAAAATTACCAATTAATGAACTTGCAACTTCAGCGCTATAAATAACCGGCGCTTTTCTGGTAGAAATCTTTCGAGCCCCCAAACGCATTACTGCGCGCCTAGCGCCAGTTGTCGCCACTTGGTCGCTATCTTCCAAATCACTGTTTTTACCAGCAACAGTATAGTAACCATCCCGCTCTTTTTCTTGATCACTTTTAGCAATAAACGAACAACTGATCTCATGCCGCGTACGTTCTAAACCACCTAAAAAACCATGACTATTGGCATACAAATTTAGCTGATTAAAACTAGCAACGGATACTCCCTCAGACTGAGCAATATCTTTACTATAAGCTAATCCTTTGGATTCACAGCTTTTTGCTAGCATAATGGCATCGGGATAATCAATTTGCCATGGGTGATATAAATCTAAGTCTGAATAACTAAACGCCATCAGCTTTTTATCAGCCAAACCAACAAAAGGGTCTTCTTCGGTAAAGCGAGCGATATACCGGGCTTTTTCTATAGCACTATCTATAGCATGACTAGAAAGATCAGAGGTACTAACCGTCCCAAAGTGGTTAGTAAAATATACCGTTATCTCCAAATTTTTATTACTGATATTCTCTAGGGTCTCAATGTCTCCTTTACGCACAGTCAGAGAAAAACCAAATTCTTGACTTAAATGCGCTTCAGCAGCAGTTGCCCCCAAAGATTTAGCTCGATCAAGAACCGAAAGAGCAAGTTTGCTAAATTCAACCGATTTTTCTAATAGATCCATACTGACTTAATTGTTATTTTTTCTTACTTCGTCTATTTGACCTACCATTCCTAATAAGAGGTTTTTTAAGCGCTATCTCTAAAACTTGATCAATAGATTTTACCGTTTTAATCTCTAAATTTTCAGTGATATTTTTCGGTAGTTCTTTTAAATCTTTGGCATTATCTTTGGGAATAATTACGGTTTTAATCCCACCGCGTAAAGCTGCAAGCAGCTTCTCTTTTAACCCGCCAATGGGCAAAACTTCTCCGCGTAAAGTAATCTCTCCGGTCATCGCCACATCAGATCTTACAGGAGCATTAGTTAATGCCGACACTAAAGCAGTACACATGCTAATTCCTGCGCTCGGTCCATCTTTAGGGGTAGCACCTTCTGGCACGTGAACATGAATATCAGATTTTTCGTAAAAATCTTTTTTAATCCCCAAAATATCGGCACGACTACGGACTACCGTCAATGCAGCATGGATCGACTCTTGCATAATTTCACCTAATTGCCCGGTATAAATAGCTTTGCCTTTGCCAGATACAACTGCAACCTCAATGGTTAAAAGATCTCCACCAACTTCGGTCCATGCAAGACCGTGCACTTGCCCAATCAAATCTTTATGCTCAGTTAAACCAAAATGAAAAACTCTTACTCCAAGAAAATTTTCGATACTTGCTTGAGTAATTTTTTCTTGCTTAAGCTTAGGCTCAACTAAAAGCTTTTTTACTGTTTTGCGACAAATTTTGGCAATTTCACGTTCTAAATTACGTACTCCAGCTTCCCTGGTGTAGTACCTGATAATTTCCAAAACGGCGTCACTAGCAAAAGATATCTCTGAAGCTTTTAAACCGTTTTCTTTTAATTGCTTTGGGATCAAATATTTTGTGGCAATACTTAGCTTTTCATCTTCAGTGTAACCAGCAAGTCTAATTATCTCCATCCTATCTAATAACGGAGCAGGAATATCTAATGAATTAGCGGTAGCAATAAACATCACATCAGACAAATCATAATCAACTTCCAAATAATGATCATTAAAAGCTTTATTCTGCTCTGGATCTAATACCTCAAGTAAAGCAGAGGCTGGATCACCGCGAAAATCCATTGCCATTTTATCTACTTCATCAAGCATAAAAAGTGGATTTTTTACTTTAACTTTGGCCATCTTTTGCAAAACTTTGCCTGGCATAGAACCGATGTAGGTGCGTCTATGGCCGCGAATTTCTGCTTCATCACGCACTCCACCAAGAGAAACACGGGCAAATTTTCTCCCTGTTGCACGAGCTATTGATTGTCCAAGAGAGGTTTTTCCTACCCCAGGAGGACCAACTAAACATAAAATTGGCCCTTTGGTTTTCTGCGTGCGATTTTGCACGGCCAAATGTTCAATAATGCGCTCTTTTACCTTTTCCAACCCATAATGATCCGCTTCAAGAATCGTCTCGGCACCTTTAAGATCAGAATTGATCTTGGAGTATTTTTTCCACGGCAAATCTAATAGACAGTCTAAATAATTGCGTAATACGGTAGCTTCGGCTGAAAGTGGTGGCATTAACGATAATTTATTAAGTTCTGAAATGGCTTTTTCTTTAGCTTCTTTACTTAAACCCGCTGCTTCAATCTTCTGTTTTAACTTTTCTAATTCTGACAATGGTTGTTTGCCTTCATGTAGCTCATCTAACTCTCGTTGAATAGCCTTCATCTTTTCGTTAAGATAAAACTCATGCTGGGTTTTATTCAACTGGGTTTTAACCCTGCTTTTGAGCCGCTCTTCTACTTTTAGAACTTCAAGTTCATGCGACAAAAGTGCAATAACTATAGTTAAACGCTGCTTAGTATTTTGGGTTTCTAAAATCCTTTGCTTGTCTTCTAAGCTAAGCAGTGGAATATGAGCAGCAACTGCGTCTGCTAGTCGTCCTGGGTCACTGACATTAGAAAGTGCCGACAAGATTTCAAAGGGCATTTTAGGATTTAGCTTGATATAATCTTCAAAACTATCCAATAATGTTCTAACCAAAGCCTCCGCCTCTTGATCTTGTACAATTATATCTTCTAGAATTTCAATTTCACCTAAAAAAGTCGCTCCGCTTTCAGTAATTTTTCTTACCCTACCACGATGCACCCCTTCTGCTAGAACCTTAATAGTACCGTCCGGCAGCTTTAGCACCTGTAGCACATTAGCAATAGAGCCTATCTCATACAAATCACCCGCTTGTGGATCTTCATCTTTTGCATCTTTCTGAGCAGCAAAAAACACTTGCTTACCGGAGGTAACGCTAACTTCAAGCGCCTTAACTGACTTAGGGCGATTGATAAAAAGCGGCACCACCATAAATGGGTAGATAACCGTATCACGTAAAGGCAGCAGAGGTATTGAAATTATATTATCTTTCACTTGTTCCATATCTTGTCATTTTATTTTTTATCATTATAGACAAATATGGGGGCTTTAACTTTATTTACAACCTCTAGATCCATAATGATTTTACTAACATTTTTCTCAGAAGGTAATTTATACATAGTATCTAATAAAATTTCTTCCATAATTGCTCTGAGGCCTCTAGCACCAGCTTTTTTGGCAATAGATTTTTTGGCAATTGCCAAAATTGCTTCATCTTTAAACTCAAGCTCCACCTCTTCCATATGAAAGAGTTTACGATATTGCTTAATTAACGCATTTTTTGGCTCGGTAAGAACTTTGATCAGCTCGCTTTCATCTAACTCATCTAAAACAGCAATTACCGGTAATCTACCAACAAACTCCGGGATTAAACCAAACTTAATCAAATCCTCCGGTTCAACTTGATGCAATAATTCACCAATTGCCTTTTTATTTTTCTCATCAAAAATCGTGGCTGAAAATCCAATGCCAGACCTTTCGCTGCGTTCTTGGATAATTTTACTTAAATCAACAAATGCTCCTCCACAAATAAATAGAATATTTTTAGTATTGACCTGCAAATATTCTTGCTGAGGATGTTTACGATTTCCTTGAGGAGGAACGCCTGCAACCGTACCTTCGATAATTTTTAATAATGCTTGCTGAACTCCTTCACCCGATACATCGCGGGTAATTGATGGGCTATCGCTTTTTCTTGCAATCTTATCAATCTCATCGATATAGATAATACCTTTTTCGGCTTTTTTAACGTCGTAATTGCTATTTTGCAGTAGCTTTTGAATGATAGTTTCAACATCATCCCCAACATAGCCAGCCTCGGTTAAAGTGGTAGCATCTGCAATAGCAAATGGCACATTTAATAGCTTAGCTAGAGTCTCCGCTAGTAAAGTTTTACCACTACCCGTCGGGCCAATTAACAAAATATTACTCTTGTTTAACTCCACTTCCTGATCAAGATTACTGTATTTTTTCTTATATAATAACCTCTTATAATGGTTATATACCGCCACACTAAGAGCTTTTTTGGCATAATCTTGACCGATCACATATTCATTAAGTATATGGTTAATCTCAATCGGAGTAACTAGTTTAACCTCTTCATCACTAGCATCAATACTACTTAAAGCATGGGTACACTCTTCAATACACTCGTCGCAAATTGCCACGTCTTGGCTTGCAATGAGTTTCCGCACCTCTTTTTGTGACTTGCCACAAAAAGAACAAATCTGTTGATTATCTTTGTCTGCCATAGCCTACCGGTCATAATTATTATGCTGGGAAGTCTAACATTAAAATTACCGCAACGTAAACTGATATAGTGTTAATATAAAGATTTTTAGTTGCTTTTTTTGTCAAAAAATGACTAGATGTAAGTAGATAATTTAAGATAATATCATGAACGAAATTATACCATTCATAAAAGACTTAGCCATTATGCTGGGAATAGCCAGCATAGTAGTAGTACTTTTTCAAAAAATCCGCCAACCTGTGGTTCTAGGTTATATCATAGCTGGTATCATTATTGGGCCATATACTCCACCATACTCTTTAGTAACAGATATAACTCAGATTCATACCCTGTCAGAGCTAGGTGTAATTTTTTTAATGTTTGCGATTGGACTAGATTTCAGTTTTCATAAATTAAGAAATATCGGTTTTTCAGCCGTAATCACCGGCATAATTAAAACTATCTTGGTAGCAATTCTAGGCGTTTATCTGGCACATTTTATCGGACTTGGAACCTATGAGGCACTATTTTTTGGCGCGGCTTTATCTATATCGTCTACAACAATTATTGCAAAATCTATTGAAGATTTAAAATTAAAAGGCAAGCGATTCACCGATATTGTCTTTGGGGTATTAATTGTCGAAGATCTTTTAGCAGTTTTAATGCTGACCTCATTGTCAACTATATTAGTAACCAAACATATCTTCTCTTTAGATATGTTATTTGCTTCAATAAAGTTGATTGTGGTTATTGGTAGTTGGTTTATCTTGGGTTATTTTATCGTTCCACTTTTATTTAGAAGAATTATCAATTATGTCAGCGCAGAAAGCTTAACTATTGTGTCGATAGCGCTATGCCTATTAATGGCGGTAATTGCCGCTTACTTTAACTATTCAACCGCTCTTGGCGCATTTATCATGGGATCAATCTTGGCTGAAACTCCCCTAGCTAAAAGGATTACCCAATTAACGAATCCCTTGCGCGACCTTTTTGCCGCGGTATTCTTTATCTCGGTGGGAATGTTAATAGATATCCAAAATATCTTTGAACATTGGCAATTGATCTTTGGTCTGTCTTTGCTTGCAGTAGCAGCAAGAGTAATTATCACCGTAGTTGGTACCTTCTTGACTGGACAAAGCATTAATACCTCTATCCGCTCTGGTTTTAGCATGTCTCCTATTGGCGAATTTTCATTTATTATCATGGGATTAGGTCTGTCTTTAGGGGCAGTAAAAAGCAGTACTTACCAAATCATTATCGGTATGGCGGCGATTACTACTTTAATCTCCCCCTACTTAATAAAAGTATCGAAAATAATTACCAACAAATTAGATCAACACTTATCAGAACACAGTAAGTATCTTCTCGACAGTTATTCAGCTTGGGTATATCGCGCACTTGCCAACTATAAAAAACATGTTGGATATCGCAAATTTATGTTTAGACTAGTATTTAACGGCATTATAATTGGAGCTATATTCTACGCCACGGGTAAATTCGTCTTACCCCACCTATCTGACCTAATAGGCAATAACCATCTAGCTAAAACCTATAGCTGGATTTTAGCAATTTTGATCTCATCCCCTTTTATCTGGGGCATGCTGTTCGGATGTAATTTAATTGATAAAAATCGTCGAGTCCCTGCGCTATTTTTAAGCTGGTCAATTACCTTTTTAGAGATAGCAATCCTCAGTATTGCTTACTTTAGCTCCTGGTATATACCTATGATCGTTATGATGATCATAACTATTTTGTTCGCTTCCTTTTATAAAAATCTGGGAGAATTCTACCACTGGCTAGAATGGCACCTGTCTCACATGTTAAAGAGAAAGAATCAGCAAAAACAAAGCAAATATGAGGAACTCGCTCCTTGGGACACCCACCTCGTAGAGATAAATGTGACCAACGGCAATGAAAAATCATTAGCAGGAAAAACTCTAAACGAAAACCAAATACGCCAAAAATTTGGTATTAATATAGTAGCTATCAGACGCGGTTCAAACGTTCTCCTAACCCCAAGAGGCGAAGAGCAGATTTTACTAGGCGATGAGCTTGTGGTCCTAGGTAACGACGAGCAGATCGATGCTTTTAGGCAAGTAATTGAAGATAGCGAATTTGATCTGAAACGAGCAGAGGTATTAAAAGAGTTTAGTCTGCACGCTCTATTACTAGATGAAGAAAGCCCTTTCATCGGCAAATCAATCAGAGAATCTAGTATTCGCGAAAAATCTCATGGGATAGTTGTAGGCTTAGAAAGAAGAGGTTTTCGCCGTCTAAACCCAGATCCGGCTACAACGCTAAAAGTTGGTGATTTTTTGCTGATTGTCGGGAAAGCTAGCAATAAATTAAGCTAGGTCATCAACACTTCCAGCACAATCAATTGCTTTTAGTAGCCTGCACAAAACTTTTACCTTTCCAATCAAACGAATCGTGGTATTAAGCGGAGGAGAAACCGTTGTACCAGTTACTGCTACTCTAATTGGCTGAGCAATCTTACCCAATTTTAGCGCAAATTGTTCGGCAGTATCTTCAAGTAATTTATGAATTGATTCATCATTCCACTCGACTAATTCTATTAAAGCAGTATGAAACGCTTTAATAAATGGAATTGCCTCTTTATTTAGATATTTTTTGGCATCTTCTTGATATAGCGGCTCAACATAAAAATAATGACTTTTTTGCGCCATATCTTGCAAGGTATCTGATCTTTCTCTAAGCGCCAAAACCACCTCTTCTGGGGCAGGACCATTTTGATAATCTAAATTAAGTCGCTGTAACTGAAAAGAAAGCTCTTTGGCAATTAACTTAGGATCGATCGTCTTAAGATAATGGCGATTTAACCATAAAAATTTCTCTGGATCGAACGCAGCTGCCGCTTTATTGATATCTTGAACATCAAATAACTTAACCATTTCATCTAAAGAAAAAATCTCTTGATTACCATGCGACCAGCCAAGCCTTACTAAGTAGTTTAATATGGCCTCTTTTAAATACCCTTCGTCCCGATATTGTAAAACACTTGCTGCCCCGTGGCGTTTAGATAATAACTTGCCATCATTACCTAAAATTAATGGCACGTGCGCATATTCTGGTGGGGTAGCTCCAAAAGCGCGAAAGATATTAATTTGCCTGGGAGTATTATTAACATGATCCGCCCCTCGAATCACATGTGTAATCTCCATCTCTAGATCGTCCACTACTACACAAAAATTGTAGGTAGGAAATCTATCAGAGC
>CAZTPH010000037.1:0-10418 GCA_964614705.1 uncultured Coxiellaceae bacterium | reverse complement strand
TATCACTACTTAATAGATCGCTCGCCATATCACGAACTAATCCATCAACATCACTATTTTGCAGTAACGCTGGAATAGCTCGGACTAAAATTGTATCTTGAGATGAACGAGTAAGATCAAATCCCATCTTTTCTAGAAGTTTTTGTTCCGCTTCTAAACAATTGATCTCTCGTTCACTCAAAGTTAGCGAAAACGGTACTAATAACTGCTGTGAGGTCATAGCAGAATGTAAATATGCTGCCTTTAAACGCTCGTAATTTATTCTTTCATGCGCAGCATGGATATCAACTACAATTAAACCATCATTATTCTCGGCTAAAATATAGCTGCTGCCTAATTGGGCCAATGCAAATCCTAAATGTGCTTCAGCCTGATTTTTAATATCTGGCTGCAAAGAAATGTTAGGAGAATCTTGGTTCACTTGTCCTGCAAAGCTGGACAACTTTTCATATGCCGCTAACTCTTCAGCAACATCCAGCGGCAGCGACTGCTGTTTAGCAAACAGTTGAGTATAATCTTGATGTGATTTTTTTGAGCTAAAACTGGGCGCAGAAGACAATTTATCCTCGCAAAATGAATTAAGGCGCATGTCCGGTTGCGTTAAAACAGGATCTTTTGGGTGAGTAAAATGCACTCCGTCAATCAGCTGGTTTTTTCCAAGAGCAAGTGCATCTTTTAAGCCCTTAACCACAAAATCATGAATCATTCTACTATCGCTAAAACGCACCTCTGATTTAGCAGGATGGACATTAACATCCACCTGAGCTGGATCAATATCTAAATATAACACCACCACAGGGTAACGTTGCCCAAAAATCAAATCTTGATAGGCTTGCTTAATAGCATGAGCAATAGTTTTGTCCTTTACTATTCGACCATTAACATAGAGATATTGTAAATCAGGCTGATTTCTAGCGTAATCAGGTGTAGAAATCCAACCGCTTAATCTCAAATCTTTACTTCCGATATCAACTGCGTAACTATTCTGGATAAACTCTTCTCCTACTATTTTACCAACCCGGGCTAAAGATTCTTGCTGGTTAATAGCTGGACTAAATGACCAAACTATCCGGTCATTATGTTTAAATAAAATTCCCACATCAAAACGAACCAGCGCTATTTTTCCTACCAACTCAAGAATATGGTTAAATTCCGTTTGCTCTTTACGTAAAAATTTTCTTCTTACTGGCACATTAAAAAAAAGATCGCTCACTTCAACTGTAGTACCAAGTGGATGAGATGTGGGCTGTAAAGCAGATTCATCCCCATCTTGAGATATAACCTGCCAACCTATTTCATCAACTGCAGACCTAGAAGATATTTTAAACCGCGCAACAGAGGCAATGCTAGCCAAAGCCTCTCCTCTAAAACCAAAACTCCTAATTCGCTCAAGATCATCTAACGAGCTGATTTTACTAGTGGCATGCCGACTCAAAGCCAAATTAAGGTCGTCTTTTGCAATGCCACCGCCATTATCACGCAAACTGATCAATTTTATTCCTCCTCCTTCTATCTCTAAAACAAGATCAGTTGCACCTGCATCTAAACTATTTTCTAATAACTCTTTAACTACCGAGCTTGGTCTTTCAACCACCTCTCCAGCAGCAATTTGGCTAATTAACTGCGAATCCAATACTTTAATTTTCATAACCACCCCTATGCGGAAATATAATTAGATCTAAATTTTTCAAGCTGGCTTCCTTCTGGTGGATGAGCAAGAAAATAATTTTTAATTCCATCTGCTATTTTAGTGGCAACTTGATGTTGATAGCTAGATTCAATCAATTGTTTTTCTTCTGCACGATAGGAAATAAAACCAACCTCAATCAAAAGAGAAGGAATATCTGGGGATTTTAATACCACAAATGCAGCTTGCTCTACTTGCCTGGAATGCAAATCAGCTACTTTAGATAGCGATTGCAAAACTTTGCCGCCAATATCAAGACTGGCACTAATAGTTGCGGTCTGGGCTAAATCAAGTAAAACTGAGCGTAGCACTGCGCTTTTGTCTAAAATTGCTTGACCTAACTCAGATTCATTTTCTTTCTCTGCTAACCACCTGG
The DNA here is from genome assembly GCA_964614705.1 of uncultured Coxiellaceae bacterium. Lineage (GTDB taxonomy): Bacteria > Pseudomonadota > Gammaproteobacteria > UBA9339 > UBA9339 > CAZTPH01. The sequence continues at coordinate 8,355 of CAZTPH010000037.1, read as the reverse complement.
CTGCCTCGCTAGTAGCACCTCTTTGGGATAAAGCAAATACCGATGCCCCATGAGCTTCTCTGCGACGATACGCATCAGCATGAACGGAAACAAACATATCTGCATGATGCTTATGAGCAATATTTAAACGCCGGCGTAAGGGGATAAAATAATCACCATCCCTAGTCAAAATAGCATGAAATCCTTGATGGTTATTGATAATTTCTTGTAATTTTTTAGCAATGGCAAGAGTAATAATTTTTTCTTTAGTACCACACAACCCAATTGCTCCCGGATCATGCCCGCCATGTCCAGGATCAATAACGATCACTATCTCACGTAACTTGCTATTTTTATCTCGATCAATATCCCTTTGTTGATAGGGATAGATCTTATCCAATAATTTTTGCTCTATTTTATCAATATCTTCGCTAACATCTGGATCTAGCTCAACAGTTGATTGCTCCTCGTGCAAAGATGGCGAAGCTAAAGCCACATTTTCAGACTTAGCTTCATCAGTTATATCCAAGACCAATCTTTGGGGTTTATTTAATAAAAAATGGTTAACTTTGAATTGCGACTCTTTTTTATTAGCTAAAAGAACCACCCGAATATTCTTACCGACTTTTTTGACCGTTAATGAACTAAAATAATTCTTCAATAATACAGGAGACTTAAACTCTTTAGATAATTGCGCCTGCAATAAAACAATTGTTAGCTGATCTTGATCAACTTTAACTTGATATTTAACCTTGTCAGTAATATCTATCACTAAACGTAAACGCTGCTTGTCAAATGACGTACGCATGGCTTTAACTTTTGCAGGCGCAGAAAAAGTGACTTGAACTATACAAGTCAGAATCATAATAAATAATATTTTGATCAATCTATACATTGTCTGCAACCAAACCCAATATTTGTTTACCCCGATCACTATTAGACTGTACTTTTACCACCCGCAGGTTATCTACCGACAAAAAATCAAAATAACAAGATAGATCAGCGTCTGGCAAATAACTTGCACCATGCTCCGGCCACTCAACTAAAATTATATTATCTGAATCAAAATAATCTTGGATGCCGATATATTCTAACTCTTGGGCTTGATTTAAACGATACAAATCAAAATGAACAATATTTTTGCCAGCCACCTCATAGAACTCAAACAGGTTAAAAGTAGAACTACGTACAACACCAAGATAGCCAAGAGATTGGATAAACCCTCTCACCCAAGTGGTTTTTCCTACCCCGAGCTCACCATAAAGATAGATCACCATACCCGGGATACACACTCCTGCAAATTTACCACCAAGCTTACTCATCTGATTTTGATCAGCTACTGTAAATATTTTGTTTAGTTCATTTACCATATGCAAAAATCAAACTGACATATCTGGATTACGTATTACATTCTGGCTTTTTACCACATTTAATGCCTCATACAATTGGTAATCTTCCCTTGCTAGTGCCGAATCTAATTTGGTTTTACGAGTAACTAAATTAGCTTGAGTTACTAGCGTGCCGACATTTTTGATATGACCTAGCACTAACCCATCATCAATTCTGGGAATAACTTGAGCACCATCTTTGGTAAACTTAATATCATCAATAATCAAGTTTGGTTCAATACCACGGTCTTGGATCGAACGACCCTTGGGAGTATAATAGGTCGCCGTAGTTAACTTAATAGCATCATTTTTTCCCAGAGGAATAATAGTCTGTACTGAACCTTTTCCAAAACTGCGATTTCCAATAACAATCGCTCGCTTATGGTCTTGTAATGCTCCTGCTACAATCTCTGCCGATGATGCTGTGCCTTCATTAATTAATACTGCTACAGGAACATCAGGCAGTATATCTCCTGAAGAAGCGGTTATCATTAAATGCGACTCCTCAACTTGTCCCTTGGTATAAACAATTACCTTATCACCCTTTAAAACATCCCCATCAAGAAAATCATCTGCTACCTGTACGGCAGATTCTAATAACCCACCAGGATTATTGCGTAAATCCAAAACCAAACCCTTTAGACCACCCTTGCCGGATATTTTAACTAACCTAATAATCGCATCTACCATCTCTCGTTCGGTTTGATCTTGAAAGATAGCTAACCTAACATACCCATACCCTGGCTCTAAAATTTTGTATTTTACTGTTTTAAGCTTGATTATTTCACGACGTACTTTAACCACAAATGGCTTTACTATTCCCTTACGCATAATGGTCAAAGATAACACCGCTCCTGCTTTACCATGCAGCATACTTATTGCATCTTCGGTAGACATACCTTGGATAGCCTGATGATTAATCTGAATAATCAGATCCCCTGGTTTGAGTCCAGCACGTGTTGCTGGCGTATCGTCTAAGGGAGTAACAATTCTTATGGCACCGTGATCCGGAAAAATTTCTACCCCAATTCCATTATATCTACCCGAAAGAATCTGAACAAAATTCTTTAAATCACGATCATCAAGATAAACAGAATATGGATCAAGTCCAGATAATATACCGTTAATAGCCTGCTTAAAAAAATGTTTATTTTGAATATCTCGATAGTAATATTGTTTTACGACTGCAATGGCATTATTCAACTTTTTTAACTCCTCAGTTGATAACCCCATGCTCTGTTCTGATTTATGATTATTTACAGAGTAAGCCGGATTAAAAATTAAGCCTAGCAAACATCCCCAAACAATAAATTTAAGTATATAACTTAAATATCGCATAAAGCACCCAATAAACTACCTACAAGAAATTTCCGGATCGATCGCCTTACCATTATAACGAATAGCAAAATAGAGTTCATCTGCACCGCTTGTACTTTTACCAATGCCAGTAATTAAATCCCCTGCTACTACACTATCCCCTTTTTGCTTATGGAGACGGTTATTGTAACCATACAGGCTCATATAACCATTTCCATGATCAATAATCAATAGCTTTCCATAACCAGTTAAACGATCTGCATATACCACTTTTCCAGAAGAGATAGCATGAACATCTTGATTAAATTCACCTCTAATAATAACCCCATTCCATTGCCACGAACTTTGTTCAATAGCACTACCAAAATGGGTCACAATTTTTCCCTTGGTTGGCCAAACAAAATTACGACAAAATCTGTGACTTGCCTCATGTGGCGCTACTTGTGACCGGTTAAGATGCAATTGATCAATAAGTTGTTCCAATCTTCTTTTCGCCGCCAAAAGCTTATCCAACTTCTTACTTTGTAAATTTATCTTATTTTTCAATAGATTAAGGTCGTTGGCACGCTGTTTTTTAACTGTTTCTAACTCTATTTTATCCAGCGAATGTTGCTTTTCTAGTTTGGTAAGTTTTACCGTTTGTACTTTGCTCTTTTTTTTGTTGCTTACCAAAAAAGAGATAATTTGCTTAATACTGCGCATCTGATCCAAACGCTTCTGCATAATAGATTGATGATAAAAAAAGATTACTTGAGAAGAGATTTTTTCTGGCTCCATAAATAAATCTTGCCATCGATCCATTGAGCTTTTTTTGTACGAAACTTTAATTTGAGCCAGCAGTTTATTTTGAGCATCAGTTAATTTAGACTCTTCCTTGATTTGATCGCGAGCAAGTTTTTTTAGTACCTGCTTTTCTTTATTTAGCTTATTAGTAGTTTTACTGAGATTACTTTGCACATTTTTCAGCTTTTTATCCAAACCATGTAGCTCACCCTGAACTGACTGTTGTTGCAACTGCTTCTTCCGTAAATCAGATTTTACCGAGCTAATTTCCCGCAAAACTTTTTTAAGCTTTAGCTCATCATCAGCATAGATAATAGTTGGGTTGCATAATAACCCTAAAAAAACCATCCGACCTAGTAACTGTAAGATTTTAGTAAACATCTCTTTATACAAATTTTATCATGCTTTGCCCAGTCATCTCTGATGGCTCGTCAAGCCCCATAATATAAAGCAAAGTTGGAGCAACATCAGTTAGCTTACCTAGTTCCTTAGTAATAGTAGCCCTTCTACCAACATAGATAAATGGCACATAGTTCGTAGTATGCGCAGTATACGGTTGATGAGTATCACTATCAGCCATCTTTTCGGCATTACCATGGTCAGCGATAACCACTACCTCACCACCGATTTCATGCAAGCAATCCATTACTCTACCAATACACAAATCTACTGCTTCAATTGCTAAAACTGCCGCAGCAAAGCTACCGGTATGCCCCACCATATCTGGATTAGCGTAATTACAAATAACCACATCATATTTCTGCGACTTTAAAGCTGCTAGCAATTTATCAGTTACTTCAAACGCGCTCATTTCAGGTTTAAGATCATAAGTTGCGACTTTTGGAGATGGAACTAACATTCGATCTTCCCCAGGAAATGGCTCTTCTCTTCCGCCATTAATAAAGTAAGTAACATGCGCATATTTTTCAGTTTCTGCAATTCTTAGCTGGGTAAGGCCATTGCTTGCAACAATTTCACCAAATATATTAGTGAGTTTAACGCTTGGATATGTCACTTTAACCTTAAGATCACTGGCATATTCAGTCATAGTTACATAATCACTCAATTTAGGATTTTTTTCTCTTATAAATCCGCTAAAATTAGGATCAGTAAACGCGTAACTCAATTCACGAGCACGATCAGCTCTAAAATTCATGAACACCACAGCATCTCCATCTTGGATGGTTACTGGCTCTTTACCATCTTCACAAATAGCAGTTGGCTTAACAAACTCATCCCCTTCTCCTCTTTGATATGCCGCTGCCAAAGCTTCAGTTGCATTTGTAAAACGATATTCACTCTTACCGGTAGTAAATAGATCATAGGCTACTTTTACCCTTTCCCAACGCTTATCACGATCCATCCCATAATAGCGACCACCAATGGACGCAATCTTGCCACAACCAAGGAGATTCATTTTAGCTAACATTGATTGGATTGGCTCAAGAGCTGATTTTGGCGGAGTATCACGACCATCCAAAAAAGCGTGAACATAAACTTTATTTAGTCCTCGCTTGGCAGCAAGCTCAACCATCGCTTCGATATGGGTATTACGGCTATGAACTCCGCCATTAGAAAGTAAACCCATAATGTGCAATGCACCTTGATTATTCAAAATTTTATCGATTGCTTGATTCAAAACCTTATTCTTGAAAAAATTACCGCTTTCTACTTCCACATCCAATTTAGCCAGTTCTTGCAAAATCTGTCGTCCAGAACCTATATGCAGATGCCCGACTTCAGAGTTACCCATCTGCCCAGGAGGCAAGCCAACATCTAGACCTGAAACTGAAAGTAATGCATGAGGAAAATTTTGCCACAAACGATCAAAATTTGGTTTCTTAGCACCGGCAATAGCGTTATTTTCCTTAGTCTCGCTGTAACCCCAACCATCAAGAATCATTAGCATAATTGGGCGATATTTAAGTTGGCTCATATTTAACTCTAGCTTGTGATTATAATGGGCGAATTCTAACTGTGCTTTAGTGAGAATACAAACGAAAAACAAAAGAAATTAGGTTGTTCCTAGCCTATTGGCTGCAGAATATCAATCCTATACCTTGATGATATACCTATACCATTTACCAGTTTTAAAGCATATTTATTTTAACTTTAGGTAATTATTCCTTAATCTTAGTGTGCTACATTAGATAAGAGATACATTTACTTAAACCTACTGCGAGCATTTCAGCTCCCGGATTTAGGTTAAAAGAATAATTTTTTTAAAAAATATGCTAAAATCGCAGCCCTAATTGTCTATGGAGAAAAAACAATGGCTATTATAAAAATGACAGATTTAAATCTTAAAGATCAAAGGGTTTTGATCAGGGTCGATTTTAATGTACCGCTTAAAGATGGCAAAATCACTAGTGATAAAAGATTAAAAGCCTCTGCTCCCACTTTAAAACTAGCTGCAAAAGCCGGTGCAAAAGTTATCGTTATGTCTCACCTTGGCCAACCTGAAGAGGGATCTTTTAATCCAGAGTTCTCACTTCAACCAGTAGCCGATTGGCTAAGCAGCTACTTTGGTAAAACTATTAGACTAGAAAAAGATTGGCTAAATGGCGTTACGGCAACTCCTGGAGAGATCGTTTTATGTGAAAATGTGCGCTTTAACCAAGGGGAAAAGAAAGACAACGAAGAACTAGCCAAAAAAATGGCTAATCTTTGCGATATTTTTGTCATGGACGCATTTGCCACAGCACATCGTGCTCAAGCTTCTACTCATGGGGTAGCAAAATTTGCTAAAATCGCTTGTGCTGGGCCACTGTTAATAGCAGAACTAGATGCCCTAGGTAAAGCTCTTAAAGCCCCTGAGCATCCACTATTAGCTATCGTAGGAGGCTCTAAAGTATCTACTAAATTACAACTCTTAGAAAACTTACTAAACAAAGTTGACCAATTACTAGTTGGTGGCGGAATTGCCAATACTTTCATGGCGGCAAGTGGCCTTCCCATTGGTAAATCTTTGCATGAACCAGAATTTATCGCAAAAGCTAAGGAACTTTTGGCATTGGCTAAACAACGTGGAGCTGAAATTCCTATTCCTACTGACGTGATAGTTGCTAAAGAGTTCTCTGAAAATGCTACTGCGACCATAAAAAAAGCAGAATTAGTTGATGATACCGATATGATTTTGGATATCGGACCTGAAACATCCAAAAAATTGTCTAATATGGCTAAAAATGCTAAAACAATTGTTTGGAATGGCCCTGTAGGGGTATTTGAAATTGACCAGTTCAGCTCTGGCACCAAAGAATTGGCCCTGTCTATTGCGGATAATCCCGGATTTACAATCGCTGGTGGTGGTGATACGGTAGCCGCAATCGAAAAATTTAAGATAACAGATAAATTGTCATATATCTCTACAGCAGGCGGAGCTTTTCTTGAATATTTGCAAGGAGAGGTTTTGCCGGCAGTTAAGATACTGGAAGAACGTGGTAGATCATAATAAACAATAAGAGGTAACTGTAAAATGAGAAGAACAAAAATTGTTTCAACTTTAGGACCAGCTTCAAACACTCTGGGGGTGTTACGTGAGATGATAGCGTCTGGAGTTGATATAGTACGTCTAAATTTTTCTCATGGAACAGCTGACGAAAAAAGAGCTTTGGTAGAAGTGGTGCGCCAAGCTGCAAAAGCTGAGGGTAAAATTGTAGGCATTTTAGCTGACCTTCAAGGCCCAAAGATCAGGGTTGCTAAATTTAAAGAAGGCAAAGTAAATCTTAAGGAAAATGACCAATTTGTTCTTGACACAGAGCTAGCCAAAGATGCTGGCGATCAAAATGCTGTCGGCATAGATTACAAAGAGCTGCCTAATGATGTTAGTGCTGGAGATATTTTATTACTTGATGATGGCAGATTGGTTCTTACCGTAGAGGAAATTAAAGGCAAGAAAATTATCTGCAAGGTAAAGGTAGGAGGCACCTTATCTAATAATAAGGGCATTAATCGCCAATTTGGTGGCCTTTCTGCTGGCGCACTAACTGACAAAGACCGTGAAGATTTAAAAACTGCGGTATCTCTTGGCGTAGATTACATCGCAATCTCTTTCGTTAGATCGAAAGAAGACGTTATTGAGACTAAAGCATTAATAGCCAAAGAAGGTGGCAAAGCTGGAGTAATTGCTAAAATTGAAAGAATTGAAGCGGTGGTACCAGAAACTTTAAGTGAAATCATCAAAGCTTCTGATGGCATTATGGTAGCTCGTGGTGATCTTGGCGTTGAAATTGGTGATGCCGAAGTACCAGCTGCGCAAAAATTGATGATTGAATATTCAAGAAAGCTAAATAAACCCGTTATTACTGCCACTCAGATGATGGAAACTATGATTCATAACGTAGTGCCAACTCGTGCTGAAGTGTCAGATGTGGCAAACGCAGTTCTAGACGGCACTGACTCTGTGATGCTTTCTGCTGAAACTGCCACTGGAGACCACCCAGCTTTGGTTATTCAAACCATAGATCGCATATGTAAAGCTGCTGAAAAACATCCCAAATCATTAGGGGTGGATTACAAGCAGTTTAGTCAATGTACCCGCACCGATGAAGCTATCGCCATGGCATCTATGCATATAGCTAAACATTTTCAAATAAAAGCTATCATCTCTCTTACTGAAACTGGCTTGATGGCTCTTTGGATATCTAGGACTCGTTCAGGAGTACCAATTTATGGCCTAAGCCGTGATACTATTGCTCTTGGTAAAATGGCTCTATATAGCGACGTATATCCTATTGAGTTCGATGTAACCAAATTTGATACCAATGATCAACTCAGAGAAGCAGCGGCTAGAAAAATCCAAGATCTTGGCTTTGTTAAAAATGGGGATCTTGTAGCTATAACCAGCGGTGATCATATCGGCGTATCTGGATACACTAACTCACTTACC
>CAZTPH010000036.1:0-10501 GCA_964614705.1 uncultured Coxiellaceae bacterium | reverse complement strand
ATCCTGTCTCATAGCGCCCACAAACAATGAGAGCAAAATATGCCTGATTATCGCTCATTAATTGATCCTAAATTTAAATGAGGCGCCCCTGTTTATTTAGGTGGGGTTACATTTATTTTTGGGTAATAAATACACGAGAGCTGAAGTATCCATTTGTTTGGCCCTAAAAAAATGTTTTTCATAACTTGCTTAACAATGGCTTCAGTGTATATTGCTTTTGTGAAATGACCCTGGAGGATTAGTGATGCAAAAGAAAGATCTATTGAATACTCAAGTAAAGCATATTGATATTAAAGAATTCAATGCTATTCCATTGGTTGATCAATACAAAAATATGGCTTTCCAAGCAAGAAATCTCGCTCGTGCTGCAGAAATTTATGAGGCTATGTTAGAGGATGAAGATTGTTCAATTATTTTATGTTTGGCTGGATCTCTATTTAGTGCCGGCCTAAAAAAAGTGGTTTTGGATTTAGTGGAAAATAATATGGTTGATGCCATTGTTTCTACTGGGGCGGTCATTGTTGATCAAGATTTTTTTGAGGGTTTGGGTTTTAAACATTATCAGGGTTCACCATTTGCTAATGATGATCAATTGCTAAAAAATCAAGTAGACAGAATTTATGATACCTATATTGATGAAGATGAGCTACGCAAGTGTGATATGACCATCGCCGAAATTTGTGATCTTTTGCCAAAATGCCCCCATTCTTCCCGCGAATTTATCGCGGCGATGGGCAAGTATCTGATGGAAAAAAACTTTAAATATGAATCTGTGGTTAAGGCTGCTTACATTAAAAATTTACCTATTTTTGTTCCGGCTTTTTCAGATTGCAGTGCTGGTTTTGGTTTGGTTCACCATCAATGGCACCAAAAAGATGGTAATATGGTCAGCATAGATTCTGCTAAGGATTTTTTAGAGTTAACTAAAATTAAAGTGGCAGCCAAAACTACTGGTTTAGTGATGATTGGTGGTGGAGTTCCTAAAAACTTTGCTCAAGATATCACTGTGGCTGCTGATATTGTTGGAGCTAGTTGTGATATGCATAAATATGCTATTCAGATTACGGTGGCTGATGAGCGTGATGGAGCGCTGTCTGGTTCTACTCTCAAAGAGGCTCATTCATGGGGCAAGGTTGATGATAATTTTGAACAGATGGTTTTTTCTGAGGCAACTATTGCACTGCCTTTGATTGCTAGCTTTGCTTATCACAAAGGAGCCTGGAAAAATCGTGAGGCAAAAAATTATAGTTTATTGTTTAATCGTTAACTAATGGGTGTGAGCCATTAGCAGAATGTAGATGCTGTTTTTTTAAAGCTATTTAGGTTAGTTATGACCAATAATTTTGCTGGATTAACTAAAAAATTTTCTCAATATAAAACGGCGAAAATCGCGGTATTGCCCATCGAGTTTGATAAAAGTGTTTCTTGGATATCTGGTGCAGCCAAGGGTCCGCGCGCCATTATTGAAGCATCGCAACAAGTAGAATTGTACGACATTAAAACAGATGCCGAGGTTTATAAGCACGGTATATTTACTAGTAAACCGATTAAAAGTAACTCTTCTGTCCAGATGATATCTCGAGCGTATCAAGCTACGGCTAAGTTACTACAAGATAAAAAATTTGTGGTTTCTTTGGGGGGAGATCACTCTGTTACCCTCGGGCCATTGCAAGCTCATTGTGATTGCTATGGTGATATTTCAGTTTTGCATCTTGATGCACATGCAGATCGAAGAGATAGTTATGATGGCAATAAATTTAGCCATGCTGCTATTATGGCTAGGGCTAGTGAAATTGCGAAGCAGGTAATTTCAGTCGGCATAAGAAGTATGGATATTTCTGAAAAATTTGCTTTACAAAGTGGCGAGATATTTTTGGCTGAAGATATCTGTGATGGTGGTGATGGCTGGATTGATCAAGTAATCAAAAAACTCAAAGGTAAAGTTTATTTGTCGATTGATGTAGATGTTTTTGATTCTGGAATTATGCCTGCTACTGGAACCCCAGAGCCTGGGGGGTTAAGTTTCTACCAAGTGATTAATCTAATTAAAAAGTTATGTGATAAAAAGGAGTTGGTTGGTATGGATGTGGTTGAGCTTGCTCCGATCAAGAATAATCATGCTCCAGATTTTTTGGTGGCAAAATTGATCTATAGAATTCTTAGTTATAAATTTTGTAACTCTTGAGCAAAAACCTGTTTTTAGGTCAAAATAATCCCAGGATTGCCTATGATATTTTTATACTCCAGTTTAGCCATAAAAACTTATAACCATATGTATATTAACGTAATTTGCTAATATAAGTTTTTGTTGTTATCGTTTTAAGGTTGGTTATTATGATGTTTTAAGTAAAAAATTTGAATTGCTTTAAGTTTTACCATAGAATGCCTGACTCAAACTCTTTGTCTTACGCAGTAAAGTGGTAAGACTTAAATATTAACCAAAAGGAGATATATGAGGCACTACGAAATTGTGTTTTTGGTCCACCCTGACCAAAGTGAACAGGTACCATCGATGATTGAGCGTTATAAAACGCTGGTCAAAAATAGTGGCGGTGTTATACATCGTGTCGAAGATTGGGGTAGACGGCAGCTAGCATATCCTATTAATAAAATCCATAAAGCGCACTATGTATTGTTGAACGTTGAGTGTGGTGGTGATGCTTTAAAAGAGATTGCTGGTAGTTTTAAATTCAATGATGCCGTTTTACGCAATTTGATCTTGCAACGTAAATCAGCTATCACTGAGCCATCTGCTATGCTAAAAAATAGAGATGACAAAGGCAGAGTCGATTTTGCTAAAGAGAATTTTGATAATAGCAATATCTAGTTAAACAGCATTGGAGTACAAATTATGTCAGACGAAATTAAAAATCTATCTTCCGAAGATCCCAAGATCGATTATAAAAATATTGATTTGCTTAAAAGTAGTATTTTAGAAAGTGGTAGAATCATTCCAGGTAGAATTACTAATGTTGCTCCTTGGAAGCAGCGTAAAATAGCTAAAGCGGTAAAGCTCGCCAGATTTTTGGCTCTTTTACCGTATACCGATAAACACTAAGAAATTAAATGAGGTTAAGATGGACGTTATTTTATTAGAAAAGATTAGAAATTTAGGCGATATTGGTGCTGAGGTTTCCGTAAAGTCAGGTTATGCTCGTAACTATTTAATCCCTTATGGAAAAGCTGTTTTGGCGACCAAAGAGAATTTAGAAAAGTTTGCCAAAATGCGTGCAGAGCTAGAGAAGAAAGCAGCTGAATCTTTGAAAATTGCGAGCCTACGTGCGGCTAAATTTCAGGATGCCGTTGTTACTATTGCAGTTAAAGCTACAGAAGATGGTAAATTATTCGGTTCAGTTGGTACCACCAATATTTTAGAAGCTTTGAAAAACCAAGGGCTTGAAGTTGAAAGAAGCGAGATTAGTTTGCCTACAGGAGCTATCCGACACGTTGGTGAGTATGTTGTGGATTTGCTTATGCACAGCGATGTTACCTGTAAGGTCAAGGTAAATGTGGTTGCTATATCCGAGTAATAGTTTTTAAAATCAGTTTGTTAGCTTTTTATAGGCAGGTGGTGGCATAAGATGCCTCGTGAAAAGAAAAAAAAAGAGAAGGTTGAGAAGCTTAAAGAGCTTGGGGTTCCTCCTCATTCGATTGAGGCTGAGCAGTCTGTGCTGGGCGGTTTGATGCTTGATAACAACTCTTGGGATAAGGTTGTAGAATCCATCAGTGAAAATGATTTTTACCGTCCTAACCATCGAATCATCTTTAAAGCGATAGAAGATCTCGGTAGGCGTAACCAGCCATTCGATGTTTTAACTCTAGCTGAAACTTTAAAAAACACTGATAAGCTTGAAGATGCTGGTGGAGAAGTTTATCTTTTTGAGCTGGCCAAAAATACTCCTACAGTTGCCAATATTGCAGCATATGCTGAGATCGTTAGAGAGAAATCTGTTTTGCGACAACTAATTGAGGTGTCTCGTGATATTGCAGGTTCTGCTTTTTATCCGGAAGGAAAAGAGACTAAAGTTATTCTTGATGATGCCGAAAGCAAAATTTTTAAAATAGCCGAACAACGTTCTCGTGGGCAGGGTCCAGTAGATATTAGTTCTTTACTCGCTAAAGCAACTGAGAGAATAGATTTTCTTTACCATTCTGAAGAAGCAATTACCGGAATATCAACGGGTTTTTCCGATCTTGATGATATGACCTCAGGCTTGCAAAAAGGAGATCTGGTGATTGTTGCTGGTAGACCATCAATGGGTAAAACTAGTCTTGCTATGAATATGGTCGAAGATGCCATCATTAAAGGTAAAAAAGGAGTATTAGTATTTAGTATGGAGATGCCGGGTGAATCATTAGCTATGAGGATGATGTCATCTTTAGGTAGAATTGATCAACATCGTGTGCGTTCTGGTAAGCTGCATGATGATGATTGGCCGCGCTTGACTTCTGCAGTTAGTATGTTATCTGAGGCGTCACTGTATATAGACGATACCCCATCAATGAGTCCAGCAGAACTGCGTGCGCGCGCTAGGCGTATTGCAAGAACGCATAAAAATCTTGGTTTAATTGTTATTGATTATCTGCAATTAATGAGTATCCCGGGTTTTAGAGAGGGAAGAGTAGCAGAGATCACCGATATTTCTCGTAACTTAAAAGCGCTAGCGAAAGAATTAAGTATCCCCGTTTTAGCGCTTTCTCAGCTTAATCGAGGTTTGGAACAGCGGACAGACAAGCGCCCTCAGATGTCAGACTTGCGGGAATCAGGAGCTATCGAACAAGATGCAGATATGATCATCTTTATCTATCGTGATGAAGTTTATCATGAGGATAGTCCTGATAAAGGTATAGCCGAAATTATCATTGCTAAACAAAGAAATGGTCCAATTGGTAGAGTTAAACTAACCTTTTTAGGGCAATATACTCGTTTTGAGAATTTTGCTACTACAAATTATGTTGGTTAATTTTTTACTTGTGTATCTTGTATAAGATATTTGATAATGAGTGTGGAATATTTTCTACTTTTTGTTATTTGGTAGATTCTTCTGAGGTTTAGATTCAGAAGCGATTATTGATAACGCCAATAATCATTCCTCCTAAGATGCCTATTCCTAAAATCGGAGCATAGACACCTGTAATTATTGCGTCTGGGAGAGAAAGTAGTAGACCCACAATTGTTCCATTTAACCAAGGTTTTACTGGTAACTGAGTATTGGGAATAAGAAAACCAATGGCAAAACGACCGGCCATCGCAATATTTTTATTTTGCATTTCAAGAGGAATCATTAAGGAAATATCTAATAATCCAAATGTTAAACCAGCTATTACTCCTCTGATCACGCCATTATTCCCGCCAACCACAAGATCAATTTCATCAACATTTAATTTTACTATCATAAAATTCACCTAATGAAAAAGTTAATAAATGTAACCCTTACTTGTGATATTTTAATCTAAAATACAGCTAACGCAAGATTAATGTAGTGTCGCATACTTATAACCGATAACACAGCATAGTAAGATTTATTGAACTTTTTTTGTTATAGCCAGATTATGTTTCAAGATAGAGCGGTTAATATACGAAGAGGTTTGTTGTTTCATGCAGATCAATGTTTGTATTAAAGTTTATTACCGTATGGGAAATATCAGGCAGATTGGGTTTTCGTTTGGAGATTAAATGTAATTCAACTATAGCTTAAATTTCTGCTAAATTACCTTTGCTCTCAAGCCAAGCTTTACGGTCTGAGGCTCTACGTTTAGCAAGTAGCATATCCATTAGCTCATCTACTTGATCACTGTCTTGAATAGTGAGTTGGACTAGTCTTCTGGTATCAGGAGACATAGTAGTTTCACGTAGTTGGATAGGATTCATTTCGCCTAACCCCTTAAAACGTTGGATACTAATATTGCCTGATTTTTTTTCTGCTTTAAGACGATCTAAGATGCCATTTTTTTCCTCTTCATCTAAAGCATAAAAAACCTCTTTGCCAAGATCGATGCGGTATAGTGGTGGCATGGCGACGTAGACGTGCCCTGCTTTAACTAAGGCTCTAAAGTGGCGTAAAAATAATGCGCATAATAAGGTGGCAATATGTAATCCGTCAGAGTCAGCGTCAGCCAGGATACAAACTTTGCCATAACGTAGATTTTCTAGATTATCTGAGCCAGGGTCTATTCCTAAGGCTACTGAGACGTCATGTACTTCTTGAGAGGCTAATACTTTATCAGATTCGACCTCCCAGGTGTTAAGAATTTTGCCGCGTAGTGGCATAACCGCTTGGATCTTGCGATCTCTTGCTTGTTTAGCAGAACCGCCAGCTGATTCTCCTTCGACTAAAAATAATTCAGTGCGTCGATTATCTTGTGATGAGCAGTCTGCTAGCTTACCTGGTAATGCTGGGCCAAGAGTTATTTTTTTTCTGATTACTTTATTTTCGGAGTTGGTACGCTTTTGAGCATTGCTAATGATTATCTCTGCAAGTGATTCTCCAAGTTTAACATGCTGGTTTAGCCATAAACTAAAAGTGTCTTTAGTAATACCTGTAACAAAAGCGGCGGATTGTCTTGAAGTTAATCTTTCTTTGGTTTGACCAGAAAATTGGGGGTCGATAAGTTTTACTGAAAGTAGATAGTTGCAATTCTCCCAGGTATCTTCTGGGCTTAATTTAATTCCTCGGGGTAATAGTTTTCTGATTTCGCAGAATTCTCGCATCGCTTCACTTAAGCCGGTGCGCAATCCATTAACATGAGTGCCGCCGCTGATAGTAGGAATTAAGTTAACATAGCTTTCTGTTAGTTGGGGTTTTTCATTTGAGGACCAAGTTATTGCCCAATCTACGGATTCATTGTCAGTAGCAAAGCTTCCAGTGAATGGTTGCTCTGGAAGGCAATTTAGATTAACCAAGGTAGAGGCTAAATAGTCTTTGATGCCATCTTGATAGAACCATTCTTCATGTTCATTGGTTGATTCGTTGAAAAATTTTATTGTTAAGCCAGGACATAAGAAAGATTTGGCGCGTAATAGATGTTTTAGTTGAGAGGCAGAGAATTTTGCGGTATCAAAATATTTAACGTTAGGCCAAAATCTAATAGTAGTGCCGCTTTCTTTGTCGGGTGATGTACCGATCGCTTTTAATTTATCAATTGGGGCGCCATTTTCAAATTGCATGGCAAATATTTTGCCGTTACGTTTAACGCTTACTTCAAGTTTGGTGGAAAGAGCGTTTACCACTGAGATGCCAACTCCATGTAAACCACCAGAAAAACGATAATGTTTGTCTGAAAATTTAGCACCAGCATGCAATCTAGTTAAAATTAATTCTACCCCGGATATTTTTTCTTCCGGATGAATATCAGTTGGCATACCTCGACCATCATCTATAACTTCTAGTGAATTATCCTGATAGATGGTTACAGTAATATTTTTAGCATATCCTGCAATAGCTTCATCAACGCTGTTGTCAATTGCTTCTTGAGCTAGGTGATTAGGGCAAGAGGTGTCGGTATACATCCCAGGACGCTTTTGTACCGGCTCTAGTCCATTTAATACTTCAATAGCAGATGCGGTGTAGTTATTTAATTTGGGCATAGTATTTTTTTCTGTCTTTAGCCATCTATAGGGATATTACCCGATTTTATTTTAAAATAAAGGACGAATATTAATTTAGTTCTAGAATTGTTTTTGACAATATATTACATTAGGTAGTCAATGTAACTTAGATTTTAGGAAAAAATATGATTAAAAATATTATCTTTGATATTGGAAACGTTTTAGTTGGTTGGGATCCTGACCCTATTTATCGAAAGTATTTTAACTATGATGATGCAGCCATCCAGCGTTTTTATACTGAAACCGAGATTTTTTTAGCCAATCGAGAGTTAGATCGTGGTAAGCCTTTTGCCGAAATGCATGCTGAGCTTGCTGCTAACTTTCCCCATTATCACGAAGAGCTTTTTTGTTGGCGAGATAAGTGGGAGGAGATGATAACCGGCCCAATCGATGGCAGTGTTGATATTTTAAAGAGCCTACATCAGCGCAATTATAATCTTTTTGGGCTGACCAATTGGTCGCATGAAACTTTCCCTATTATTAGAACCAAACATGATTTTTTTAATTATTTTAAGGATATAGTGGTTTCAGGAGAGGTTAAGTGCATAAAACCAGATCATCAAATCTATCGTATTTTGCTGCAAAAACATAGGTTAAATTCTGAAGAATCTGTTTTTATCGATGATACTGCAGATAATGTTACTGCAGCAACAGAGCTTGGTATAAACGGCATTATATTTAAAAGTCCGGAGCAGCTTGTTGAAGATTTAAAGAAGTTGGCTATTGCTAGTGCCCACTAAAAAAGCTATCTATCAACTCTTCTTGTGCCGAGCTAAATGCTTCTTGTAACGCCGCAGTAAAGTTGGGGTATACAGGTGGTTGGTCCCATGCGCCTTTTACCGGTTCTTCTATATCGGCCAAATGACGCCATAATACTTTTTTGCTTTGTCTATCGACAAGCTCTCCTTTGATAACGCAATAAGCTTTAGTGGTGGCGACTAGGTCATCATTATTGTGGGTTATCCCAAATCCTTGTAACTCTAGTAACATTAGTTTATCACTATCAACGGTAACTATTGAAGTTGCCTTGCTGCTTTGTTCTGAATTGATACTGTCCGAATATATCTCTGATGATATTTTGCGTTTTTTGAGCTGAGTAACAAATTTTTGGGGTAATGCATCTTGATACCAACTTAAGTCAGTTTGGGTTAAATATTTGCCTAATGCAGTTCTTGCTTTGATGGCCGGGGGGTTGGTTTTAGCGATCACAATATTATTTGAGGAGTCGGTCCAAAATTCATTAAGCATTCTGAAGTTATGTTTCTGCGTTGGCGCGCACCCAATGGTAAAAGTAGCTAATATTGCAATTACGGTTAATTGTTTTAAGATTTTCATTTTTTGCTTTCCTCATGCCATTGTTTGATGCCGCCAATAATGTCAGCCAGTAATTGTTTCGACACCTGGGTTTTGATCTCGATGAACTTGCTTAATTTGTGGCCACTTTCTACTAGATAAGTCCTCTCATAGACATTTTTACCATTGGTTAAGATGGTCATTTTTGCGGTTACAATTAGAGTATTAAATCCTACTACTCTTGTGGTCTTAAAAAATATTTTTATTAAAATGTCTTGGCTTGATACTTTGTCATTACTTGTTAATTCGGTATTTTTAAATACTTGCTGTTCATTTAAAGCGTTTCTAAGAGAGGTCATAAAGACCGCCTCATCAGCCTTACCATACTCAAAAATATATTCGCTAGGATTGTTTTTGCGTTGCTGATGTTCTACTGAGGCAACTATTATGGTGGCAAGTAGTCCACCCAAGCCATAGTCTTGGTTGCCACTGCTTTGGTAGGTTTCAGCTGATTTTGGTTGGCATTTGGCAATTTGCTTTCCTGGTATCCACTGCAGGTAAGCATTTTTTGCAATATGGAAACCAATCTCATCTGTATGCTTGATGGTGGAAATAACTTTTTTGGTTGGAGCACAAGCTGTTAGTAAAGCAACAGAGACTGCGAGCATAAATAGTAGAGCAAGTTTTCTTTTCATTTAATTACCTATTTTTGGAAGTTGTATCATCACCAAAATCTTTTTCGTAAGCTTGGTCAACAATCAATTGACGCTGTTCACCAGTTAGTTCTTGCCAATGTGGAGCTGCTACTCCACGATAATTTTTTTCTGCAGTGCAAGCACTAAGTGTCACTAGTGCTATTAATGCTAGCGCGCTTTTTAACCAGATATTTTTCATATGACTACTTACTTAATTTAGGTGTTATCAGGAACAATTCTAGTCATCGCTCCATAGATAACAATTACCTTTTGGCCAACAGCCAGCTGTATGCTTTTTTCTTGAGTAATTGCTATTGTTTTATCATCTTGTAGCTTGATGATATATTCATAGCCTGCTCGTTTGTTGACTGCTTTATCAATTTGATGGCCAATTATTCCGGCAGCCACTGCTCCGCCAGTTGCGCCCACAATATTGGTTGCGGTATTACCTCCGATCATTGATCCTGCTGCGGCACCGGCTACAGTACCAGCTAAGCCGCCAGCACCACTTGGATTATCGATATTGATCACTCTTTTTGCGATAATGGTTCCTTTATGAGTTCTGCTTACCACCCCAACTTCACCGCTTTCATAGGTATCAGGAGAAACATTGCCAGCACATCCAGCTAAAATTGCTGATGTTAAGGCTATAATTATAACGAATAATTTTTTCATATATAAATCCTCTAATGTTATATAGCTAACATAGTATAGCAGAATTTTGGAGTTTATATACCGTGATAATTACTGTAGGAGCAAAAGCGATTGTAGATAATTTAATGAGAGATTAATTAATTGATCGCAAAAATCATTGGTTCACTATATTAAATGTTTGTAATGTTTGAAATAATGTCAACGCAAAGTTAAAATGTCCTAATTTCTGCAAAGTAGAAATGTCCTCTTT
>CAZTPH010000035.1:0-10547 GCA_964614705.1 uncultured Coxiellaceae bacterium | reverse complement strand
GCCGCTGAGTTTAAGAAAATGGGTTGTAGCGCTCAAGCTTTACGAGCTGCTGGTTTTACCGCAAGCGAGTTAAAAGCTGCTGGTTTTAGTGCAGGAGATTTAAAAGATGCAGGATTTAGTGCAGCAGAACTTGCAGTAGCTGGTTTTTCTGCTCAAGATCTAAAGAATGCTGGTTTCAGTGCTAAAGATTTAAAAGAGGCGGGTTTTAGTGCTAAAGATTTGAAAGATGCAGGTTTTAGTGCAGGTGAATTAAATAATGCTGGTTTTAGTGCTAAAGATTTAAAAGAGGCAGGGTTTAGTGCTAGTGATTTGAAAAATGCAGGTTTTAAAGCTAGCGACCTAGCAGAAGCTGGTTTTTCTGGGCAAGAGTTGATAGCAGCTGGGTATACTAACGGGGATCTAGTTAGGGCAGGTATGATCGATAATACAGCTGATAACAACTCTCAGGTGACTGCTAAACCATCAATTTTGACCTGCAATGTTAATGATTTAGCTAAAGCTCGAGCAAACGGCATAAGTGGTATAGATTTAAAAAAACTTGGGTGTAGTGCTGCAGTATTAAGAGCTGCGGGTTTTACTCCTGATGAGCTAAAAAATGCCGGATTTAGTGCTGCAGAATTGAATGCTGCAGGTTTTGGGGATGATGAATTAAAAGCAGTTGGTTTTACAGTTGATAAAGTAAATCCTAGCAGTGCAGGTAATGCTCAGGCCAATTTAGTTCATAGTGTTGCCTCTTCTCCATATTCCAATTTGCAAGATCGTTTAGGTAAGCTTACTAAAGAGCAAGCAGCATCGCTGAGTGCTCAAGAGTTAGATACCTTAACTAAACAAACTCAGGCAATGATGAGTGTACAAGCAAATCAATTAGTCTCTGCTTGGACTCCAATTCCAGCCCAGCAATATGTGCAAGGAGAACCGCCGCAGAAAAATGAGTCTACTACTGCGACAAATAAAGAGGAAAGTGCTGAGAAGAGCAAGCTGCCAGATACCAGTAAAAATGACATCTATAAGGCTGGCACAATAATGTTTGCGGTACTTGATACAGAAGTTAACTCTGACGAAAATAGTCCAATTATGGCTACAGTTATTCAGGGGCCGCTTAAGGGGTCTAAGGCTTTAGGTAATTTTCAACGCGTTGATAAAAAGGTGTTGATGCAATTTACGGTGCTTTCCGTGCCTAGTCTAGATATGAGTATTCCGATGCAGGCGGTGGCAATAGATCCTAATAATGCCAAAACTCCTATGGCTAGTGAAGTAGATAACCATTATTGGCAACGTTATGGCAATCTGTTTGCCTCAGCTTTTGTCGGTGGTCTTGGAGAGGCATTCCAAAATGCAGGCGGCACTATTGTGAGTGATAGTTCTAGCACAAGAACTGTTACGCCAGCATTAACTACCGCTCAAAAGATGGTTGTGGCATTGGGTAATGTTGGCCAACAGTTTAGTACTACGCTTGCATCCAGGGTTAATATGCCGCCAACAGTTAAAGTTAAAGCTGGTACTAGCATGGGATTACTACTAATGGCCGATCTGGCCGTACCCAAAGAGACTAAAAAGAATACTTAGAGTTATTGATAAAGAGGAAGATGAATATGGATGATAATGAAAAATTACCAGATTCAGCAGAGTATAAATTTACCGATTCTGAGGTTGGGGTTGGTAGTGATAATTTATCTCAGTCTGCTGCTGATTCTGAGGTGGGCGATGGTTTTAGTGATGGTAAACCATCATCTGGGTTTGCTCTTAATTTAAGCAGTGCTAAATGGAAAAAGATAGTGATACCAGGTGTAATGGTGCTTGCTATTTTACTCACATACTTTGTTTTTAGCTTATATTCATCTAGTAAGAATCGAGCGGCAGAACAAGAGAAATTGTTGGCTCAAGAGCAAGCTGCTATGTTAACCAAACAGCAACAGTTAGCGATGCAAAAAGTCAGTCTTCCTGTTGTTGAGGTTGCGTCTACTGTTAACAATGAGCAAATCACTCAAGTATATAATAGGTTGCAGCAGAAAATTGATGAGTTATCCAAACAAGCTGAAAACAATCAAGTGAACATAGCTCAGGTAAGTAATGATATCTCTGCTACCAAACAAGATATGGCTGACATCTCGCAAAAAATAGATATCTTAACCAATTCTGTTCAGCAAATTTTGGCTGAGGTTGCCAAGCTTAAAGCTCCGCCGAAAAAGGCGACGAAAAAACCTAAAGTGGCGTATAACGTCAGAGCTATAGTTCCTGGTAGAGCGTGGTTGCAATCTGGGGATGGTAAGAATATTACTCTAAGAGTAGGTGATAAGTTAAATGGGTATGGCGAGGTATTAGCTATTTCTCCGCGTCAAGGAATGGTATTAATGAGTGACGGTTCAGTTATTCAATATGGAGTTAACGACGTTTAGCTCACGCTGTAATTTTAACAGGAGTGGTAAGGATAATGGTAAATGATGCCAAAATTGTGAATCGACTTTATCTACTAGTCCTGATTTTGTTTTTTTGGCCGCTAACTGTTTCCTATGGGGCTACCATAAATTTTAACACCATGCTGAATGCGTTGCAGCAAAACGCAGGCCCAATTATTACATTTACCGTTGCTACTGCATATCTTATTGGTATTTCTTTTATTATTTCTGCCGTCATGAATCTCAAAAAAATAGGACAGTCATCTTATATGCAGTCGCAGGCTGGCTCAATAAGTGGTCCTTTGATAAAATTTGTGGTTGGTTTGCTACTAATGTATCTGCCAAGTACTATTGATGTCGGTGTTGTTACTCTTTGGGGTCAGAGTGCATTTAGTGAGGAATATATGTCTTATACTCCTAATGTCACCGATCCATTTGCGCCGGCAAAAGCTGGAGCTATAGCTGTGATCAGAGTGGTTGGCTATATCTCTTTTGTCAGAGGTTTTATTATCCTGGCTAGAAGTGGTGATCAAGGGGCTCAACAGGGAACCTTTGGTAAAGGGTTGCTTCATGTTATTGGTGGAATGCTTGCTATCAATGTAGTAGCTACTATTAGGGTGATTGGAAATACGCTTGGGATTACCACAGTTTGACCTAAAAATATCTCTGTGGTTAGGTTTAAATTTTCATTACCATTTTTGTGGTAATTGCGTTAAAATGGTGTTGTTATTAATGTTTTAAAGGAGATAGATTATGTCAATTAAAAAGATATTAGGATTTTCTTTGATTTCAGGTTTGGGTGTTGCCGTTTTGTATTCTACCGGTGTGTTTGCAGCAGATGATCTGGCAGGTATTGCAACCACTATTACTGGTACTTTTAAAAGCTTGGGTTCTTTGATGACTGGTGCAGCTTATGTAGCAGGACTTGGTTTTACTATTGCAGCGATTTTTAAATTTAAACAACATAAAGATAACCCACAACAGGTACAGATGGGTGTGCCAATCACCATGTTATTGGTTGGTATCGCTCTGATCTTTTTACCCAGTATTATTCAACCTGCAGGAAAGAGTATTTTTGGTGAAGGTGCCGAAGTGGGTGGATTTACCGGAGAAGGAGTTAATAAGATTCCTGGTGGTGGTAATTAGTTTTTTTATTAAGCAGGATATTTTTTATGAATGGACTTTACCCATTGAAATTAGCCGTTATTCCAGATGGATGGCGGCTTTTTTATCTTCGACAGGCGGATAAAGGTTTTGCGCCATTTAAGCAGCAGGTGTTAGTAAGGGATGGTTATACCTGTAGATATTGTGGGTTTAAGGCGAAGGAATACCAAGAGATAGTTAACCTAGATAATAATTACTTTAATAATAAGTTAGCTAATTTGGCTACTGCTTGCCCGTTTTGTACACAGTGTTTTTTCCTCGAAGCAGTAGGTAAAGGTGATTATGGTGGGGGAACATTGATCTACTTGCCTGAAATGTCTCAGGGAGATTTAAACGGTTTATGTCACGTGTTGTTTTGCGCCATGTCTGGTAGAAGCAGTTATCTAGATGAAGCTCAGAATATCTATCGTGAGTTTAAAAATCGTGCAAAAATTGTCAAAGATCGTTTAGGCGAAGGGATGAGTGATGCATCTTTGCTTGGTAGAATGTTGATCGATTGTCAGGCGGGAGATAGAAAGAAAATTGAACAAGAAATTTTATCTTCTTTAAAATTATTACCTTTGTATAGTAAATTTGGTAAACAGCTTGAGGTTTGGTCGAGTGCAATTGAAGAAGATTTAACCACTTGAAAATGTTTTGTTTGATAGGAGGTTAGTGGTTTATGGCAAATTTTATAGTCGATGCGATCATTGATACCGTAGATTCCTTTATTGCCTGGTTTAGCAGCTCTATTAAGCAAACTACTGAGTCCTATTGCGAACTGCAAACAGCAGATAGTCCTACAGTTTTGGTCGGTAATGATGGCGCTTTAGTTTCTATCTTAAGAGTTGATGGGGTCAAAGCTCTGATTGGTACTGAAGAGTTTGAGCGTATTCAAGATGGAATGCTTAGGACCTTGCAAACCAGCATGTCTCGTTTGGGACACACGATGCAGGTGTATTTTTCCTATAATCGTGATGAGGTGGGGGATGAAATTGCTCATATCTTTGAGCCAGCCAGGGAAACAGCTAAACGGCTTAATTTAACTTTAGACGATCTATTTAATGAAAGAATTGATTATTTAGCTAAATACTGTGCTAAAGAAGAGGTATATATAGTTTTATGGACTAGGCCCGGGGTATTAACTGCGGAGCAGAATAAGCGTGCAGCTAAGGAAAAAAACAAGTTGATTAAGGATAAAAATATTCCGCCATTTACTAACACGCAAAATTTGATGGCAGCCATTCCTGATTTGCGCGATGTGCATGATTCTTTTGTACGTTCCTTAAGAAATGACATGGCCGGCTTAGGTTTAATTGTTAATCTATTGGAAGTTCACGAAGCCTCTTATGAGATTCGTAAAAGTATCGATCCTGATTTTACTGATCGCACTTGGCGTCCTTCGTTGCCGGGAGATAAAATTGTAATTAAAGAGCCTAAAAAGGATGCGGGCAATATTTCAGATATTATGTGGCCGTCATTAGCTCGCCAGTTAATTCCTCGTGATGCAATCAATTTAGATCTACGTACTGCAAGAGTAGGCGATAGAATTTATTCTTGTGTTTTTATCGATCTTTTTCCTAAGGATATCCAGAGTTTTGCTGATCTATTGCTGCATATTTTGCCGATGCAGATTCCGTGGAGGATCTCATTTTTAGTTGATAGCAATGGACTGGCGTCGTTGAAATTGAAGTCGGCTTTAACTTCGGTGTTAAGTTGGACTTCTGCTCAAAATCGATTAATTAACGATGCTGTTAATTTATTAAAGTATATTGAACTGCATGGCGATGATGCGGTAGTAAAATTAAGAGTAGCTATTACTACTTGGGCAAATGAAGGAGAGATTAGGTTGCTGCGTACTCGGGCGTCACAGCTTGCAAAAGCAGTAGAGGGCTGGGGGTCTTGTGATGTTTCTGAAGTATCAGGAGACGCTTTTGCAGGGGTAATTTCTAGTGCTTTAGGGGTTAGTTGTTCAAGTATCGCTACTTCTTCTGTGGCTTCTTTGTCCGACGTATTACGAATGCTACCATTTTTTAGGCCATCTTCTCCTTGGCATCAGGGAGCGATTATGTTTCGTTCTCCCGATGGCAAGCCTTGGCCGTATCAGCCAGGATCAAGTGAACAAACCACGTGGATCGATCTAATTTATGCGCGTCCTGGATCTGGTAAATCGGTGTTATCTAATTCGATCAATTTAGCTCTTTGTTTGGCTGCAGGTATCCAGCGTTTACCAAGAATCTCAATTATCGATATTGGTCCATCAAGTAGTGGTTTAATTTCGTTGATTAAAGAAGCATTGCCTTATGATAAGCGCTATCTTGCAGCATATCATCGCATGAGGATGGCGGCTGATTTTTCTATTAACCCATTTGATACCCAATTAGGTTGTCGTTATCCTACTCCTCAAGAGAGAAGCTTTTTGATTAATTTTATTACTTTGCTTGCTACCCCAGTGGGGTCTGATAAACCCTATGATGGTATCACCGATATGGTGGGTTTGATTGTAGATGAGTTATATAAGCGAGCGGCTGACGATGGTAATCCTGATGTTTATACTTCAGGAGTCGAAGAGATTATTGATGGAATTTTAGCAGAGATTGGTTTTACTAAAGATGCGCGTACCACCTGGTGGGAAGTAACCGATGCGTTATTTTTAGCGGGATTTACTCATGAAGCAACCTTAGCCCAAAGACATGCTTCGCCGCTTCTAGCTGAAGCAGCAGCGATCTGTCGTACTCCTGCAGTTGAAGATCTATATGGTAAGATTACTGCGCCTACTGGCGAAAGTTTAATTAACGCATTTTCCAGAATGATCTCTGCTGCAGTACGCGAATACCCGATTTTATCTCAACCTAGTCAATTTGATCTAGGAGATGCGAGGATAATTTCTTTGGATTTAGATGAGGTAGCCAAAAGTGGAGGGGATGCGGCTAATCGTCAAACTGCCGTAATGTATATGTTGGCGCGTTATATTTTGGCTCGTCACTTTTATCTAACCGAAGAAAATGTGGCGGATATGCCTGCATCTTATAAATCATATCATGAGAAGAGAATTCTTGAGATTCGTGAAGATCCCAAGCGGATTGTTTTTGACGAGTTTCATCGTACGGCTAAAACTGCCGCAGTGCGTGAACAGGTTATTGTCGATATGCGTGAAGGAAGAAAATGGAAGGTGCAAGTGGCATTACTTTCCCAATCAATTGAAGATTTTGATCCGATCATGATTGAGTTTGCTACCTCAATTTTTATTATGGATGCCGGTCCAGAACAATCTGTTAGACGTACCTCTGAGGTGTTTGGTTTGTCGCAAACCGCTCAATATGCCCTACGTAGTAGAGTGCATGGCCCACGTGAGGGAGGCGCTACCTTTTTAGCTCAGTTTGCCACTAAAGATGGGAACAATACCCAGCTTTTGACCTCAACTCTTGGTCCGATTGAGTTATGGTCATTTAATACCACCGCTGAAGATAGTAATGTTAGAAACAGGCTGTACCAAAAGATTGGCCCAGTGGAGACAAGAAGAGTGCTAGCCAATGTCTTCCCCACTGGAACCGTTACTAAATATTTGGAAAATAAGCTGGTTGGAATTAGAGAAAAAGGTGGGTTGATAGATGATGATCTGCGTTTAGGCGTAATTGATGAATTGGTGAACGCAGTTCTTAATGAATATGCTAAAGATCCTAATTTCAAGAGATTGCCGTAGTAAAATGCTATACAGAAAATAATGTCGTTATAGTAGCTGCTGAAAAATCTGTGCCTGAAGCTAAAATTGCAGAGCACAAAAAACAGCTTTCCGCTTTTGCTAATTTTGTAGGAACTCCATATCAACTTGAAACAAGTTGGTATATCTTTAAAGAAATGTTACAAGCAAGAGGCAAGTCTGGCGGAGATATTGCGAAGTATATGAAGAAAAAATTGGAAAGCTTATTAGATGGGATTGAGGATCTTACGGATCTTGATGAATTTAGTGATGATGTTTTGCAGACAAGAAACAAAATTGATAAAGTTATTTTTGATCAGATTGAGAAAAATCCACCCAGTGTAGGCAAGGTAATCTATTATGCGCTAAGATTTTTTACCCCATTGCTTAAAATTTTTGGTTATCGCGGTCATTTGGTATATGGAGCTAAAGTGTTGGCGAAAAGCAATAGCGTGAGTACAGGAAAACTAGAAAACAATGCAATTGGTACAGATAAAAAATCAAAAATTTATCAAATAGATTTATCTGCCCAGTAAGTAAAAAAAAGGGATAAATTAAGTCGATATGCTTTTTTTGCTATTATGTATTTTGGTGCTAATGCATAATGATATATGCGGATAATATAAAAATACTTGCTAATTATCTTGATGAAAGCGATAATTCGTTTTTCTATTAGTTAAGAGATTGCGATGTTTCGTCCACTAGCTTTATATATCGGTTTACGCTATACCCGCGCAAAAAAGCGCAATCACTTTGTGTCTTTTATTGCGCTTGCGTCTATGATTGGCATTGCGCTTGGGGTAACGGTATTAATCACAGTATTATCGGTAATGAATGGCTTTGACTATGAGATTCGTGAGCGGATCTTTAGTGTGGCACGTCAAGTTACAATTACTGGTTACGGCGAGCCAATTAGTGATTGGCAAAGTTTACAGCAAAATCTAGCTAAAAACTCAGAAGTTGTTGCTAGCGCCCCATTTATTGCTGGGCAGGGGATGTTATCTAAAGATAATTCCGCAACCGGCACGATAATCAACGGTATTATTCCCGAGCAAGAGCACAATATCTCTAATATGGACAAAAACGTTATTCAGGGGTCAATGTTTGGGCTTATTTCAGGCTCTTACGGAATTGTATTGGGTAGTGAATTAGCGAGTAATCTTGATGCTGATCTTGGTGATAAAGTTATTTTAATTACTCCTAAAGCTAATCTAACTCCCATTGGTATCGAGCCACGTTTTAAACAATTTACTGTAGTGGGAATTTTTCGTGCTGGAGAAGGGTTTGGTTATGATTCAACTACGGCATTTATCCACTTAGACGATGCCGGCAAGTTGTTTAGTTTTCATGGAGAGGTAACTGGAGTAAATCTTAAATTACAAGAGTTATATCGAGCGCCGCTTATTACTTTAGAATTAGCTAACCAACTTCCCAACTACCATATTACCAATTGGACTAGCCAATATGGCTCGTTTTTTAAAGCAATCCAAATGGAAAAAACTACGATGTTTGTGGTTTTAATGTTTATTATTGCGGTTGCGGCATTTAATCTGGTTTCAAGTTTAGTGATGAGCGTTACAGATAAGCAGGCAGATATTGCTATTTTACGCACTTTGGGTGCTTCTCCTAAGACGGTAATGGCAATATTTATCGTGCAGGGAGGGATTATTGGTTTGGTGGGTACAGCGCTTGGAATTTTAGGAGGAGTATTGTTAGCGATTAATGCTCCGGATTTAGTGGTGATGCTAGAGAAATTATTTCATACCAGCTTTATCTCAGCCGGGGTTTATTTTATCGATTATTTGCCGTCTAAGCTTGTCTATCATGATATAGTGCGAGTAGGGGTGGTTTCTTTATTAATGAGTTTGCTAGCTACTATTTATCCCGCGTGGCGCGCAGCTAAAACTGATCCCGCAGTTGCTCTGAGGTACGAGTAAAAAATATGAAAATTGATCTAAAAACTATTATTAATGCTAAGTTGATTACTAAAACTTTTGCTGAAGGAAAATTGAGTGTTGAGGTTTTAAAAGGGGTGAGTTTAGAGATCAAGAGTGGAGAGATGGTGGCAATAGTTGGTCGCTCCGGTTCAGGCAAAAGCACATTATTGCACATTTTGGGTGGATTAGATCGCCCTAGTTCTGGTCGTGTTATTATTAGAGATATTGATCTTCATAAAATCTCTGAGGTCGAAAGGGGTAAATTACGAAATAAATATCTTGGCTTTGTTTACCAATTTCATCATCTATTGCCGGAGTTTTCCGCGCTAGAGAATGTGGCTATGCCACTTTTAATTGGCGACTATCAGAGAACTGAGGTTTTAGCTAGGGCTCATGCTATTTTATCATCAGTAGGATTAGAGAATCGTAAACTTCATCGAGTAGGTGAGTTATCTGGCGGTGAAAGACAAAGAGTAGCTATAGCGCGGGCTTTAGTTACTAATCCTGCTGCGGTGCTTGCTGATGAGCCGACAGGTAATTTAGATCATAAGACAGCAGAGCAGATCTATGAATTGCTATTTAGATTGAAACAAGATTTTAATACCGCTTTTTTGCTGGTTACTCACGATACCACCATTGCGAGTAAGATGATACGTACTTTAGTGTTAGAAGATGGCATGGTTGTCGGTTAATCTATGGACACACTCGCAATTGTTTCTAAAATATTATTAGAGCCAGCTGAGTTAAGTGATAGGCTTTTATATCAAGCCTTACAAAAAAATCTTACTTGTGGCGTAGATAGTTCCGATATCTATCTTGAATATACTCAAAGTGAATCTTGGGTATTGGAAGAAGGTATAGTAAAAAGAGGGATATTTAACATTGATCAGGGTTTTGGCATTAGAGTAATTAGTGGCGAAAAAGTAGGTTTTGCCTATGCTGATGATCTTAATATTTCAGCCATTAACAATGCCGCAAAATGTGCGCGACAAGTTATAGCTCAGGGGCATAATGTTGGTTCGGTAGCTGTTAAATCAATTACTAAGCCAGAACTTTCGCTTTATCCCAATATCAATCCTTTAACTACTTTAAGTGAAGAACAAAAAATAGATCTACTTAAGTCGATAGATTTATCTGCTCGCAAGCTTGATCGTCGAGTATCTCAGGTAAATGCTAGTATATCAGCATCATATAAAGTGGTTTTAGTGGCTGATAGTGATGGGACTTGGGCTTTCGATATTAGACCTTTAGTTAATTTACATGTTTCAGTCTTGGTTGATGACGGTAGTCGCAAAGAGCTGGGTAGTTGTAGTGGCGGCAGAAGGTCTGGTTATGAGATTTTTTATCCGAGAAGGTTTAGCCAAGCAGTAT